>NZ_JBHXJG010000094.1:0-25885 GCF_042723425.1 Streptomyces sp. NPDC058375
AGCCCGTCCGGCGCTTGAGGACCGGGGGTCCGGGGGCAGCGCCCCCGAAACAACTCACCGCGGCGGCGACTCCGGCGGCCGCTGCCGCGGCATGTTCGGCCGAGCCGCCACCGACGGCATCGAGAACCGCCCCGGCGAAGCCCCCGGCTCCCCCCGCCCCGCACCCCCCGCCGCCAGCGCCTGCATACCCATCGGCGCGGGCCCCGCCCGGAACTCCACCATCCAGTCCGCCGTCTCCGACCGCACCAGCTCGGTCACGTCCTCGGAGAACCTCCGCAGCACCCCCAGGCACCGCTCGGCCGCCTCGCTGGCCGTGCCCTCGGTCGGCCCGAGCATCTCCCGTACGCACTCCGAGGCCCAGTCGAACTGGAGCACCTGGAGCCGCCGCTGCACCGCCTGGGCCGTGGCGAGGTTCCTTATCCACCCGGAGGTGAGGCCGAAATACCGGTCGCAAGCCATGCAGGCGGCCCCCAGCAGGAGCGACAGATAGCCCCAGCCCGCCGAGCCGCTCAGCGCGCCGGTCAGGTCGAGGAGCGGCAGGGCGGCCCCGGCGACCACCCCGGCGGCCGTCCCGATCCGCAACGTTCTCGCGGCGCGGCGCTTCCAGACCCGGTCGTTCAGATACCAGTCGGCGGTGTCCAGGGCCCCGGTCTCGACCCAGCGGTAGAGCTCGTCCAGCCGCTCGGCCGGCTCGCCCCAGTCGCCGAGGGGGAACGGGCGCCCGGTCAGGTCGCGCCCCCCGGCACGCCCCCCGGCACGTCCGCCGACGCGACCGATGGCGCTGTCCGCGGTCCTGGCCCCGTTCCCGGTAGCGGAACCACCCGCTCCGTTCTCACCGGATCCCGCATCGGACTCCTTGCGGGGCGGCCCTTCGGGCTGCATCTCCGGCTGACTCACCGGGGCACTCCTCTGCACTCTGACGGACGGGAAGGCTCCCGTGCTGTAACTCTGCGTCACGGCACATGCACGCTCGTGTGTCGATGTGCATGCCCTTCCTACCGCCGAATGGTGGGCCGTGGGGTCGAAATCGCGGGATTCCCGCCTGGGCAGGGCCCCTGGTCAGGTATAGGAGCACTCGCGCCGGTTCTGAGATCTCACCCGAAAGAGTTGGTCCCCGGCGGGTGGAGCGCCGTGCCCGGGGAGCACGTAGGCTCGGCTTACCGAAACATTTGTCGTCGAAATGCCAGGAGTGACCGTGATTCCCGGTGGTGGCCAGCCCAATATGCAGCAGTTGCTCCAGCAGGCCCAGAAGATGCAGCAGGACCTCGCCGCGGCCCAGGAGGAACTGGCCAGGACCGAGGTCGACGGACGGGCGGGCGGCGGTCTCGTGAAGGCCACCGTGACCGGCTCCGGCGAGCTCCGCGCCCTGGTGATCGACCCGAAGGCGGTGGACCCGGAGGACACCGAGACGCTCGCCGATCTCGTCGTCGCGGCCGTCCAGGCGGCCAACGAGAACGCGCAGGCGCTCCAGCAGGAGAAGCTCGGCCCGCTGGCACAGGGACTGGGCGGCGGGGGCGGCATCCCGGGCCTGCCGTTCTGACCGGACCCGGACCGACCGGACCGGCCGGGGGCCCGTAGGCCTCACAGGCCCGCGGGGCCTACTGGTACCGACCCGTACCCACTACGGTACGGAGCAGGAAGCAAAGAAAAGAAAGGCGTTCCGTTGTACGAAGGCGTTGTTCAGGACCTCATCGACGAACTGGGCAGGCTGCCCGGCGTCGGTCCCAAGAGCGCGCAGCGGATCGCCTTCCACATCCTGCAGGCCGAGCCCACGGACGTACGCCGGCTCGCCCACGCCCTTCTGGAGGTCAAGGACAAGGTCCGGTTCTGCGCCGTGTGCGGCAATGTCGCGCAGCAGGAGCAGTGCGGGATCTGCCGGGACGCGCGCCGCGACCAGAGCGTCATCTGCGTGGTCGAGGAGCCCAAGGACGTCGTGGCGATCGAGCGGACGCGCGAGTTCCGGGGCCGCTACCACGTCCTGGGCGGGGCGATCAGCCCCATCGAGGGCGTCGGCCCGGACGACCTGCGCATCCGCGAGCTGCTGGCGCGGCTCGCGGACGGCTCCATCACGGAGCTGATCCTCGCGACCGACCCCAACCTGGAGGGCGAGGCCACCGCGACGTACCTGGCGCGGATGATCAAGCCGATGGGCCTCAAGGTGACCCGGCTGGCCAGCGGTCTGCCGGTCGGCGGCGACCTGGAGTACGCCGACGAGGTCACCCTGGGCCGCGCCTTCGAGGGGAGGCGGCTGCTGGATGTCTGACGCCACCGCCGTACGCCCCCTGTACGTACCGCACTCCGCTCTGCCGTCCGCTTCGCCGTCTGTGACCGCGCCCACGGGAGGTCCCCTCGATGTCTGACGCCACGCTGAACTCCGTCACGCAGGACCCGGGCGACTTCGCCGTCCAGATCGCGGACCAGATCAAGACGTTCATCGTCGCGGTCACCGAGGTGTCCAAGGTCGACGAGCCGGAAGAGGCCGTCCCGGTCCTGCTCCTCCAGGTCTCCCAGCTCCTGCTGGCGGGCGGCCGCCTCGGCGCGTACGAGGACGTCCTGCCCGACGAGCGCTACGAGCCGGACCTCGGCGCGGAGCCGGACGCGGACGGCCTGCGCGAGCGGTTCGCGGCGCTGCTGGAGCCGATCGACGTCTACTCCGAGGTCTTCGACCCGTACGAGCCCCGCAAGGCCCCGGTCCCGCACCGCATCTCCGACGACCTGGCCGACCTGGTCACCGATCTCGGCCACGGCCTCGCGCACTACGAGGCGGACCGCACCGCCGAGGCGCTGTGGTGGTGGCAGTTCTCGTACTTCTCCAACTGGGGCTCCACCGCCTCCGCCACCCTCCGCGCCCTCCAGTCCCTGGTCGCCCACATCCGCCTCGGCCAGCCCCTGGAGGAACTGGACGGCCTGGACACCGACCAGGACCCGGGCGAGGAGGACCTGGCCGAGGAGGCGGGCCGCGTGATGCTCCAGGAGATCGCGGGACCGCTGGGGCTGCGGCCGGTGCAGTAGCCGCCCAACTGGCGTGCCCCGGTTCACCGGAACGCGTCGGCGTTCTCCTCGGCCCAGCGGCGGTAGGGGCGGGCGGGGGAGCCGGTGACACGGGCCACGGTGTCGTGCACGGCCAGCAACGCGTCATTGACGTCGCCGCCCATCAGATCGAGGACGCTGTTCGCGACCTCGGCGCCCATCATGGCGGCCATCGGCCCATACGCCTCCTCCCGCGCGATCCCGACGCAGGTCACCTCCCGGCCCAGAACCCGCCCCAGCTCATGGGCCTGCTGCCGAGGCGAGGTCCTTTCCGGTCCGGTGAGCGGGTACGTCCGCCCCCGGTGCCCCGGTCCGGTCAGCGCCGCGTGGGCCACCGAGGCGATGTCGGCGGGGTGGACGACCGGTAGCCCGACGTCCGCGTACGGCACGCGCACCATGGACTCGTCGCGCACGGACCGCGCCCACCAGAGCGTGTTGGAGGCGAACTGCGTCGGCCGCAGGACAGTCCACTCCATCCCGCTTGCCCGCAGCCGGCGTTCGACGGCGATGTTCGCCTGCGCGGGACCGAGGTGCGGATGGGTCTCGACGGTGATGGAGGAGACCAGCACCACGTGTTCCACCCCTGCGTCCCGGGCGGCGTCCAGAACTCCGGCGTCATCGCCGACGCCCGAGATCAGGAACAGCGAACGCGCCCCGTCCAGCGCGGACTTCAGCGACTCGGCCCGCCCGAGATCGCCTTCCGCCACGGCCACTCCGGCGGGCACCACAACCCTGGCCCGTGCCGCGTCACGGGCCAGCGCCCGGACCCCGCCCCTGCGACCGTCCTCGGACAACTGCCGCAGCAGCTCCCTGCCGATGTTCCCGGTCGCACCGGTCACCAAAATCATCGCTGAGCGCTCCTCTGTCCGGTCATTGACTGTTCGACGACGGGAACGCTAGGACCTCAACCAACCTTGAGATCAAGCCGGTTGGTCGGGCCCGGAGGCACTTGACCTCAACCAGGCTTGAGGGGTGAGGCTCCTGCTGGACGGCCGACACGACGGGCCGCACACCGCAAGGAGATTCCTCATGAGCGCCAAAGTCACCGCCTCCACGCCCACCGTCATCGGCGTCCCCGCCCCGCAGGAGGACGTCGACGCCATCGTCGCGTTCGTCGCCGGCGTGCAGGAGGCCCAGCAGAGCGCGGATCCCGACGCTTTTCTCGACGGCTTCCGCGAGGACGCCATCTGGACCACGGCCCACGGCAAGCGGCTGACCGGCCTGCCGGAGATCAGCGCATTCACCCGCAAGGTGCTGCCCCCGCAGGCGGATTCCCCGGTGACCGCCACGTACACGGTCGACCTGATCCTCTTCATCCGTCCCGACGTGGCCGCCGTGAAAATCCGTCAGCGCCCGGCGAGCCGTGCCTCAGGCGCGTACCTGGACGAGATCTTCCACGGCCAGGAGGACCCCTCCGAGCTCATGGCCGCCCACCCTGAGGCGGTCCCCGGCACCCCGACCTACGTGCTCGCCAAGGACGGCGGTATCTGGCGCGTCGCGGCCGCGCAGAACACCCAGGTCCTCGACGTGGAGACGCTGACGACGGGCTGAGCAGATTCCAGCAGGTCCGCCCGAGGCTCAAGCTTCGAGCCGCAAGCCCCGAGCCGCAAGCCTCGGGCTCCGAGCCCTCTTTTGTAGGAAGGGGTGGTTGGGTTCAACCCACCCACCCACCCTCCCCTCCTGTGCGCCAGGTTCCGAACTCTGCTACGCGCTGCGCGAGTTCGACCATGAGTGACGTTTAGTGATCAGGTTGCGCCGGAGCGTATGCACGCTCTAGGTTCGCGATCAGCAACCCACTATCCGTAAAACGGACAACCCCGGTGGTGCTCACAACACCGACCGGGGTCTGACCGTAAGAGATGGCCTGCTAGAAAGGCTCGATCCCCATGGCTGTTGCCAACCTTAGTGCTGCCCTGCGCGCTCCCGCCCACCCCATGGCGAAAGTCGGGTACGGAAAGCGCGACGCCCCCGACCAGGCCCCGCCCCGCGCCGCCGACTTCGCCGGTCTGGAGCCGCGTGAGGCGGCCGTCGCCGCGTACATCGACCGGCTCCCCGAAGGTGCTGCGATCGGCTACAAGGTGCTCGCCGAGGAACTGCCGGACTACGGGCAGCAGGCGTGCCGCAGCGCGCTGGACCGGCTGACCCGGGCCGGGCACCTGCGGCGCATCAAGGTCCATGTCACCGTGGCCGACGGCCAGATGCGCTGGGTGACGCGTACGTACTTCTCCCGCACCGCCCGCGACGCCGCCTGGTGGGCCGCCCATGTGCGGTTCGTCCGGGGCATGGACGCGCCGGGGCAGCCGCCGGCTCCCGCCCCCGCTGCCGCCGATGCTCCGGCGGCCGAAGCCGCGCCCGAGCCCGGTGTGCGCGCCCCGCGCTCGGAGGCGTACGCCGTCCTCGCCGGCCTCGGCCGCCGCGAGCCCCGGCTCCAGCTCTCCGAGGGCGACTGCGTGGAGCTGGAACACCTGGTCGGGGAGTGGCTGGCGCGCGGCGTCGGCCCCGAACAGCTCACCCAGGTCCTGACGTCGGGCCTGCCGACGCCCGTGCACTCCGCCGGGCATTTCCTTCGTAAGCGACTGGAGACCAAGATGCCGCCGAGCCCCGCCCCCCGGCCGGAGAGGGACCACCCGAGCGAGCAGATCATGGGCGCCGTGATGGTGTGCCTCTTCTGCGACGAGGACGAGACGACGGCCACGCTGGACCACGGCGTCTGCCTCGACTGCAAAGAGGCGATCGCCCGCGACGAGGCGGCGGGCCTGACCGGCTACGTACCCGACACCTTCCTGGCCCGGCCGCGCGCCGAGGTCGACGTCGCCGCCCGCATGGCCGAACTCCGCTCGGCCACCGTCCGCCCGGCGCTCCCGGCCCCGAGGTCGCGCCGATGAGCGTGCGGGAGATCCCGGTCGGGGCACCATGGAGGCGAGGAGGCGACGCCATGACCCCCAGGACCACCGCCCAGCCCCAGATGAGCCCCGAAGAGTTCGAGGAACTCGCCCGCCGAGCGCCCGAGCTGGTGCGGCTGGAGTTCATCCAAGGAAAGGTCCAGGTCAAGCCCGTGCCCGACGGCAATCACGGGGCGATCGTCATGTGGCTGCTGAGGCAGTGCATGCAGCGGCGTCCGGAACTGTCGCTCTTTCCCGATCAGGGCCTCGCCATCGAGACGTACCGCAAGGGCCGCGCCCGCCCGGACGGCGTCCTCGCGCCCGACGAGCACTTCGCCGGGGCGGGGGAGTGGGCGGCCCCCACGGGCGTACTGATGACCGTGGAGGTCACCTCCAGCGACGCCGACACCAACCGGCGCGACCGGGTCGAGAAGCCCGACGGCTACGCGGCCGCCGGCATTCCGGTCTATCTGCTCGTCGACCGCGAGGCGTGCTCGGTCACCGTCTTCACCGAGCCGGAGAAGGGGACGTACCGCTCCGCCACCACCCGGCCCTTCGGCGCGGTCGTCGAGCTGCCCGAGCCGGTCGGCTTCACGCTCGACACCGAGAAGCTCAAGGAGTACGCCGACTGAAAGGCGTACGCCGATTGACCGTCCCGGCTGGCCGGTCCGTGCCCGACCGTGTGGGCTGGGACACAAACGGGAGTGGTCGCGGTCCGGCTGGGCAGCAGCCCCGTACGAGCAGTTCGGGGCGACACGCCGTACCGGGTGATGAGCGGGACATCTCATCATCTGGTATGGACGGGTCGATTCCGGGCTGCTCGTTAAACTGAGCCGACCGCAGTAATGACTGAGCGAGGAGCGCACGTGGGCCTTGTCGTGCAGAAGTACGGAGGCTCCTCCGTAGCCGATGCCGAGGGCATCAAGCGGGTCGCCAAGCGAGTCGTCGACGCCAAGAGGAACGGCAACCAGGTGGTTGTCGTGGTGTCCGCGATGGGCGACACGACGGACGAGTTGATAGATCTCGCCGAGCAGGTGTCCCCGATGCCTACCGGCCGGGAATTCGACATGCTGCTGACCGCGGGTGAGCGGATCTCCATGGCCCTGCTGGCGATGGCGATCAAAAACCTGGGCCACGAGGCCCAGTCGTTCACGGGCAGCCAGGCCGGTGTCATCACCGACTCGGTCCACAACAAAGCGCGCATCATCGACGTCACCCCGGGCCGCATCCGGACCTCGATCGACGAGGGCAACATCGCCATCGTCGCCGGGTTCCAGGGCGTGAGCCAGGAGGGCAAGAACATCACCACCCTCGGCCGCGGCGGGTCGGACACGACCGCCGTCGCGCTGGCCGCCGCGCTGGACGCCGAGGTCTGTGAGATCTACACCGACGTCGACGGCGTCTTCACCGCGGACCCCCGGGTCGTGAAGAAGGCGAAGAAGATCGACTGGATCTCCTTCGAGGACATGCTGGAGCTGGCCGCGTCCGGCTCCAAGGTGCTGCTGCACCGCTGCGTCGAGTACGCACGCCGTTACAACATCCCGATCCACGTCCGCTCGTCCTTCTCCGGACTGCGCGGCACCTGGGTCAGCAACGAGCCGCAAGGGGACCAGCAGGTGGAGCACGCGATCATCTCCGGAGTCGCCCACGACGTCTCGGAGGCCAAGGTCACCGTCGTCGGCGTCCCGGACAAGCCGGGCGAGGCGGCCGCGATCTTCCGCGCCATCGCGAACGCCGAGGTCAACATCGACATGGTGGTGCAGAACGTCTCCGCCGCGACGACCGGCCTCACGGACATCTCCTTCACCCTTCCCAAGGCCGAGGGCCGCAAGGCCATCGACGCCCTGGAGCGGACCAGGAGCACCATCGGCTTCGACTCGCTGCGCTACGACGACCAGATCGCCAAGATCTCCCTGGTCGGCGCCGGTATGAAGACCAACCCGGGCGTCACCGCCGGATTCTTCGAGGCGCTGTCCGACGCGGGCGTCAACATCGAGCTGATCTCGACATCCGAGATCCGCATCTCGGTCGTCACCCGCGCCGACGACGTCAACGAGGCCGTGCGCGCCGTGCACACCGCCTTCGGGCTCGACAGCGACTCCGACGAGGCCGTGGTCTACGGAGGCACCGGCCGATGACGGAACACCGCCCTTCGCTCGCGGTCGTCGGCGCGACCGGGGCGATCGGCGGTGTCATGCTCCGGATCCTCTCGCAGCACGCGGATGTCTGGGGCGAGGTCAGACTCGTCGCCTCCTCGCGCTCGGCCGGCAGGAAGCTGGTCGTGCGCGGGGAGGAGACCGAGGTCCTCGCGCTCGCCGAGGACGTGTTCGACGGCATCGACGTGGCCCTCTTCCTGGTGCCGGACGAGGTGTCCGCCCACTGGGCCCCGATTGCCGCAGCCAAGGGCGTCGTCGTCATCGACGATTCCGCCGCCTTCCGGCTCGACGACGACGTGCCGCTGGTCGTCCCGGAGATCAACCCCCATGCCGCACGGCTCAGGCCGCGCGGCATCGTCGCGTCCCCGAACTGCACCACCCTGTCGCTGATCGTCGCGGTCGGCGCGCTGCACGCCGAATTCGGGCTGCGCGAGCTCATCGTCTCCTCGTACCAGGCCGTCAGCGGCGTGGGCCGGGACGGCGTCGCCGTCCTGCGCGAACAGCTGTCCCTGGTCGCCGGTACGGAGCTGGGCACCCAGCCCGGGGACGTACGCCGGGCCTTGGGCGACGAGGCCGCCACGGCAAAGAGCCCGTTCGCCGCGCCCGTCGCCCTGAACGTCGTGCCCTGGGCCGGTACGGACGCGGGCGACGGCTGGTCCTCCGAGGAGATCGCCATCCGCGAGGAGTGCCGCAAGGTGCTGGGCCTGCCCGGTCTCAAGACCACCGCGACCTGTGTGTACGTCCCCGTCGTCGCCACCCACTCGATGTCCGTCCACGCCCGCTTCGAGAACGAGGTCGCCGTCGACAAGGCGCACGAGATCCTGGCGACCGCCCCCGGCGTGGTGCTGTTCGACAGCCCGGCCTCCGGAGACTTCCCGACCCCGTCCGACGTGGTCGGTACCGACCCCACCTGGGTGGGCCGCGTCCGGCGGTCGATGGACGACCCGCATGCCCTGGAAATGTTCCTTTGCGGGGACAATCTCCGAAAAGGTGCGGCTTTGAACGTGGCCCAGATCGCCGAATCGGTCGCCGCCGAATTCCCCCGGTGATGATCGAACCTATTTTGTAGGATCTGTGAACGCCCTATGAGGAATTCGCTGGTCTGAACCTCTTGAGCTGGGGCGTTGTCGTATCCGACGATGATCTCCCGGCCATCTGCAACCGCACCTCGGCCGGGCTGCGTCTATGCCGTCACTTTGTGCGTGGCCGGACGCGATTACGGGGCATCTGGGGAAGAGCAGGTACGTATGAGGGCATGTCGCACAGCGTCGAACGTGGCGCCGTCCGCGTACAACCCTGACGGGGGGCAGCGTGTCCAACAGGCGTGGCAGAGGTTCTCGACATCACAGTGGTGGGCCCGTTGCGAGGCGCTTCGGTGCGTCCGCTCCGGCGGCCCCGTGCGCCCGGCGGCATGCCGGTGATCGCGCCCATGCCCGCTGCGCGCCCGGCCCAGCTGCCCTCGCAGCGCGGGGGTGCTGACGAGACGGTGGCAGCAGGAACCACGGTCGACCATCTCACCGAGACCTACCGCGCCCACTACCGCTCCCTGCTCGGCCTCGCGGCCCTGCTGCTGGACGACACCGCGTCCTGCGAGGACGTGGTGCAGGAGGCGTTCATCCGCGTGCACTCCGCGCGCAACCGCGTCCGTGAGCCCGAGAAGACCCTGGCCTACCTCCGGCAGACCGTCGTCAACCTCTCGCGCTCCGCACTCCGCCGCCGCATTCTCGGGCTGAAGCTGCTCTCCAAGCCGATGCCGGACATGGCGAGCGCGGAGGAGGGCGCCTACGACCAACTGGAGCGGGACGCGCTGATCAAGGCGATGAAGGGGCTCCAGCGACGCCAGCGCGAGGTGCTGGTGCTGCGCTACTTCGCGGACATGACGGAGGCCCAGGTGGCCGAGACGCTGGGCGTCTCGCTGGGGTCGGTCAAGGCGTACGGTTCCCGGGGTATCGCGGCGCTGCGCGTCGTGATGGAGGCCCAGGCATGAGCGGGTCCGATCAGCACCCCGATATCCCTGAGCACAGGCACGAGAATGACCCGACGGGAAACGGAATTGTGAACCACGGGCCGGAGAAGACTCCGCACACCGATCCGGATGACCGACCGCACGGCGAGAGCCCGAGTCCCGGACAGAGTGAGACCCCGGAACCCGCGCCGCCCCCGCGGGCGGACAACGAGGCCGCCGAGGACCCCGACGAGCGGGAAGCGGGCGAACGGGCCCCGGAGCCGGCAGCGGCGGCGGATACGGACGCGGCGAACGAGGCTCCGGCGGACGCGGCCCCGACAGATAGGGCCCCGGCGGACACGGATGTGGCTTCGGAGACCGCCGCGGACGCGGTTACGGACACTCCTCCCGCGGACACCGGCGTTGCTGCTGGCCCCGGTGAGGGCCGGGGCGAGGGCCCCGGCGCGGGCAACGCCCCCGGCAAGGCCCCTGGCGGCACCCCCGGCAACACCCCGGGCACGCCCGACGGCAACACCCCGGGCACGCCCGACGACGACGTCCTCGCCACGCTGACCGACCTCTTCGCCGAAGGCAGGCGCGCCCCCGCGTCCGACCCGCGCGAGCTGGACGAGGCGGCCCTGCGCCGCCTGCTGCACGGTGCGGTGCGCGATATCGCCCCCTCCGAGGGAACCCTCGACCACCTCCACCGCGCCGTCCCCGCCCGCCGGGCCAGGCGGCGGCAGGCCGTCGTCGGGGCGGCCGCGGCGGCCCTGCTGATCGGCACCGCCGTCCCCGCCTTCGTCCATGTCGCGGCCTCGGACGGCCCGTCCACCGCCCGCCCCGCCATCGCCGGACACGGCGAGCAGGCCCAGGGCGGCAACGGGGACGAGACCGGGCCCGAGGAGCCGGGCCGGCGGAGCGTGGAGCCCACCGAGCGGGAGAGCGAGGGCAGCGCGGGCGAGGCCTCCCCGAACCCGAGCCCTTCCCAGGGCGAGGGAAGCGACCCCGACGGGGCGGTGGCGGGCGAGAAGCCCGACTCCCCGAGCGTGGACTTCGCGTCCCTGCCGGTCTGCGACCCCAGCCAGCTCGGCGTCGCGTCCGCGGGCACCGACGCGCCGGGAGCCGACGGCACGGTCTACGGCAGCTTCAGGATCGCCAACGTGTCCGGCAAGGACTGCACGGTCAGCAGCAACGGCACGGTGGGCTTCACCGCCCTCGGCGCCGCCGACTCGCAGAAGATCGTTGTGGTCCAGCACGCCGCGGGCGACGCGGCCCCCGGCCTGCCCGACCCGTCCCAGGAGCCGGGCACGGTGCTGCTGAAGCCGGCCATGGCGTACGAGGTGCGGTTCGCCTGGGTGCCGACCGACACCTGTCCGACCGTGGGCCCCTCACCGAGCCCGACCCCCTCGGCGGACGGCGCGGGAGGCTCGGTCGGTGAGGGCTCCGAGAACCAGTCCGGCGTCGACGCGCAGTCGCTGTACGACGACGGCGGGACCACGGCCGAGGGCAGCGTCGCCGTGACGCACACCCCGGAGACGGGCGCGCCCACAGCGCAGACGGAGATCCCCAACGCCTGCTCGGGCACGATCTACCGCACGGGCGTGCTCGCCACGTCGTAGTCCGGCGAGGACGGGTCCTCCGGGGCGTCCTGGGAGGCCTGCGCGTCCGGGGCGTCCTGCGCGTCCCGGGCGCCCTTCGAGACCGGAGCAGCCTCCTCCGAGGCATTTGGAGCATCTGGGGCGTCCGAGGCACCCGGAGCATCTTCCGGCCCCGGAGCGGCTTCCTCCGGTACGAGGCCGAGCGCGATGTCCCGCACGGCCTCGGCCTCCCGTCGCACCAGCCGGAACCACATGAAGAGCACGAAGGCGGCGAAGACGAACCACTCGCCCGTGTACCCCAGGTTCTGGAAGGCCTTCAGATCGAGGCCGCTGCCCTCCGGGGCCGCCGCGGGCACGGGCTTCATCGCTCCGCCCGTACCGCCCGCCTCGGGCTCGGGAAGCGTCACCCAGGCGTCGTACACGTCGTACGGGACGAGGTTCACCAGGGTCGCCGCGCTGATCATGCCGATCTGGCCGCCGGGGAGCCCGCCCCGGACGTCGACGCCGTCGCTGTGGGTGTTCTCGGAGGCCTGGAGGTCGCCGGTCACCGTGACCTCGCCCTTCGGCGCGGCGGGCACCCGGGCGTCGCTCGCGGACCCGGGCAGCCAGCCCCGTACCACCGGCAGGGCCTTGCCGGTGTCCGTACGCAGCATGTTCAGGACGTAGAAGCCCTGACGGTCCTCCAGCTTTCGGCCGGGCACCAGGAACTGGTCGGCGTAGGTGCCGGTGGCGGTGGCCGGGCGGCCGGACGTCACCTTGTCGACGGGCAGCAGCTCGTCCAGGGGTTTCGCGGCCCGGGCGCTCGGATCGGGGGCCTTCTCCGCCTGTTCGTGCGACTGGACGCGGTCCTCGAAGCGGCCGAGCTGCCAGGTGCCCATGAACACGCAGAACGGGATGGCCAGCACGACGAAGAGGTTGATCCCCCACCATCGCGGGGTCAGCAGGAACCGGTACACCCCTCAAAGGTACGGTTCCTCGCCCCGGGCACCCGGAGCGGGGTCCGCCATTTATCCGGCCCTTACGCCCGCTGGCGGACGCAAGGGCCGGGTTCACGCGGCCGTACCGGCCACCGCGCCCCCGCCCAGGTGCTTCAGGGCGAACTCCAGCTCCAGCCGCACCTGCTTGATCCGCTCCTCCACCACCAGCGAGCCGTGCCCCGCGTCGTACCGGTAGACCTCGTGGACCGCGCCGCGCGCCGCCAACCGGTCCACGTAGTTCTCCACCTGACGGATGGGGCAGCGCGGATCGTTGACGCCCGCCGAAATGTAGACGGGGGCGCGCACCGCGTCGACGTACGTCAGCGGGGACGAGGCCTCGAAACGCTCGGGAACCTCCTCCGGCGTGCCGCCCAGCAGCGTGCGGTCCATCGCCTTCAGGGCCTCCATCTCGTCGTGGTACGCCGTGACGTAGTCCGCGACGGGAACGGCCGCCAGACCCAGCGCCCACGAGTCGGGCTGGGTGCCCAGCCCGAGGAGCGTCAGATAGCCGCCCCAGGAGCCGCCGGCCAGGACCAGGCGGTCCGGGTCGGCGAGTCCGGACTTCACCGACCAGTCCCGTACGGCCGCGATGTCCTCCAGCTCGATCAGGCCGACCCGGTGCTTCAGCGCGTCCGTCCAGGCGCGGCCGTATCCGGTGGAGCCCCGGTAGTTGACCCGGACGACAGCGAAGCCGTGGTCCACCCAGGCGGCGGGGCCGGAGGCGAAGGCGTCACTGTCGTGCCAGGTCGGCCCACCGTGGATCTCGAAGATCGTCGGGAACGGGCCGTCCCCGACAGCAGGCTTCTGCACGAGGGCGTGGATCCGGCCCCCCGGCCCCTCCACCCACGCGTCCTCGACGGGCACCGACGGCGGGGCCTTCGCCCCCGGCGGGTCCAGGACCACCGCACCACTCGTCGACCGCACCACGGGCGGCAGCGCGGCCGAGGACCACAGGTACTCCACCGTGTCGTCCGGCCGGGCCGTGGCGCCCGACACCGTACCGGCGGGGGTCTCCACGCGTACGGGCTCCGCCGCCCCCGGCTCGTACCGCCACAGCTCGCTGCGGGCCTCGAAGCTGTGCTCGATGAGCAGCGCGGAGCCGTCCGGATACCACTCGGCCCCCACGTCGCCCGGCAGGTCGACCGGCAGCGCGGTCTCCGTGCCGGCGACCGGATCCCAGATCATCGGCTCCCAGCGGCCCCGGCGCTGATGCCCGACGAGCAGCCGGCTGTCCCCGGCCACGGGCGCGAAGCCCAGCACGGCGAGCCCCAGCTCCTTCGTGCCGCCCTCGGTGTCGTCCAGATCGGCCACCGTCGAGCCGTCCGGTCGCACCACGCGCAGCGCGGAGTGCATGGCGTCACCGTGCTCGGTGTGCTCCAGGGCGATCAGCGTCCCGTCGTGGGAGAGGTCCCCGATGCCTGCGGACTCCCGGTGCCGGTAGATCTCCACGGGCTCGGCGCCCGGCGACCGCATCAGGTGGACCGTCGTGCCGTCCTCGTCGGTCGAGCGGCCGATCACCGCCGAACCGTCCCGCCCGATGGCCAGCCCCGCCGGATAGGAGGGGGCGAGACCCGGCACGGCCGGCTCGTCCTCCCCACCGCCGAACGGCTGGCGCATCCACACGCCGAACTCGTCGCCGTCGGTGTCGCTGAACCACCAGATCGCTTCCCCGTCCGGCGTCAGCACGCCGTCGGTGGTCCCGTTGGGCCGGTCGGTCACCTGCCGCTGCCGCCCGCTCGCCCGGTCCCACGCGTACAGCTCGTAGGTCCCGGTGGCGTTGGAAACGAACAGAGAGCGGTCAGGCGCGTCCTCGGCCCAGTCGGGCAGGGACACCCGGGGCGCGCGGAACCGCTGCTCCCACTCCGGCGTGGTCGAGACGTTCTGTGATTCGCTCATGCCCCCATCCAACCCGATCGGCCACTTCGCCGGGGAGCCTGTGGATAACCACTCGCGCCCCCGCCCTGCCCGTGGGTAACTTCCCGGGCATGTACTCCCCGACTCCGGACGACTGGCACGAGACCAACCGCGCGCGCTGGGACGAACGCGTGCCGATCCACGTGGCGAGCGACTTCTACGAGCTGGACGCGTTCCGGGCGGGCAAGGACGTGCTGCGCGCCTTCGAGCTGGCCGAGGTCGGGGACGTCAGGGGGAAGACCCTGCTGCATCTCCAGTGCCATTTCGGCCTGGACACCCTGTCGTGGGCGCGGCACGGCGCCGCACAGGTCGTGGGCCTCGACTTCTCCGAGCCCGCCGTCGAGACCGCCCGGGGCCTTGCCGGGGCGCTGGGTCTTGGCCCGGACCGGGCGGCGTTCGTCGTGGCCGATGTGTACGACGCGCCGGCCGCCGTCCCCGATTCCGCTTACGACATCGTCTACACGGGCATCGGCGCGCTGGGCTGGCTGCCCGACATCGACCGCTGGGCCGAGACCGCCGCGTCGCTCGTCGCGCCCGGCGGGTTCCTTTACCTCGCGGAGTTCCACCCGCTGACCGACTCGATGGACACGACCGGTTCGGTGGTCACCGACGACTACTTCAGCCGGGACGCCTGGGTGGACGAGACGCCGGGCACGTACGCCGAACTCGACGCGCCGACCGTGCACAACCGCAGCGTCGAGTGGCAGCACCCGGTGGGCCGGGTGGTGACGGCGCTCGCCTCGGCGGGGCTGCGGATCGAGTTCCTCAACGAGCACGATGTCTCGCTCGTCCGGCGGTTCGACACGCTGGAGCACCACGCGGACGGTCTCTACCGCTTTCCGGCGGGGCGGCCGAGGATCCCGCTGATGTATTCGGTCAAGGCGTCGCGGCCTGCCGGGAATCAGGGATAACCGCAGGTCGCAGCCGCCCTGTGGAGCTTCTCCGGCCGATTGTCAGTGGTGGGGTACAGACTCGTTTCCATGACCGACACGACAGGTGGAACGGTGGGCGGAGCCACGCCCGCGACGGCTTCCAGCACCACGTCCGGGACGGCTTCCGGGAGGACGACGGCCGCACTGCGCGGGGCGGTGGAGGCGTACTGGTCGGCGGCCGAGGCGCGTGACTGGGGCGCGTTCGGGGCGACCCTCGCCGAGGACGTGGTGTACGACCTGCCGCAGACGCGTGAGCGGATCCGCGGCAAGGAGCGGTATCTCCGGTTCAACCAGGAGTATCCGGGCGACTGGCACGTCCGGGTCGAGCGGATCGTCGCCGACGCGGAGGGCCGACAGGCCGCGGCCCGGACCGGGTTCACGGTGGCGGGGGAGCAGGAGGACGAGCCGACCCAGGAGTTGGACGCCATCCACTTCTTCACGTTCGACGAGGAGGGGCTGATCACCGGGGTGACGGACTTCTGGCCCGAGTCGTACGAGCCTCCGGCCGGCCGGGAGCACCTGGTCGAGCGCTACTGAGAGAGGCGGCCCACCGGTCGCCCGGTGAACCGCCTCTCCGATACGCGACCGGCCCTACACCGCCGAGCGGAAGGCGGGCAGATAGCCGCCCGACTGCCCTGCGGTCTTGGGGTGGTACGAGTTCTGGATCGGGACCGTGACGCTGTGGAGCCAGGCGTCGCCCGAGCACAGCTCGTGTCCGGTGAATTCGTCGACCACGCCGGAGAAGGTGAACCCGGCGTCGGCGGACCGCTTGGCCAGGACGTCGTTCAGGACGTCCGACGCGTTGTTGATCGCGGCCCGTTCAGCCTCGGTAAGCCCGGCGATGCAGCTGCCGGACAGTTGGTAGAAGCGGGGGTAGCCGAGGACGACGACCTGCGCCTGCGGGGCGCGAGCCCGGATGCCGTCGTAGAGTGAATCCAGGCTGCCGGGCAGGGTGTTGTTCATCTGCCCAACAGCCGTGTCCACGCTGCTGAGGCAGGTGGCCTCGCTGCCGAGCACGCAGTCCTGCATGACGTCGGCGAACCCGACGTCATTGCCGCCGGCGGTGACGCTGACCAGTGAGGTGGAGGCGCTGAGCACGCCGAGCTGGCTGCTCGCCACGGACGAGGTCGTCGCCCCCGAGCAGGCGACGAAGTCGAACGAGGCGGGGGAGTTCGCCGCCTGCCACAGATAGGGGTAGGCGGCGGTGCTGCGCAGGCAGTCGCCGCTGTCGGGGAGGTAGTCTCCGGCGCCGACGCCGGAGGAGTAGGAATCGCCGAGCGCGACATAGCCGCCCGCGGCGGCCGAGTCGGTCGCGGAAGCCGGCCCCGCGACACCGATGGCCGCGACGGCGGCGAGCGCGAGGGTGGTGAGGGATGCCCGAATTCTCCGTACTGACATGGCTGCCAGCCCTTCGAAGCGTGGGGGGATGTGGGGAATGCCGTTTCTAGCAGCTCTCGGTACCCGCCGGTAATGGCCGTGCAAGAAGTCGTCTGATATGCCCGAAGGATCGTTCGGTGGGTCGTGCTCCGCGCGTAGATAAACCTCAACTCGGTGACGGAGTGCGCGAGTTCGGGGGAATTCCGTGCGCCCCGGCGAGCCCTGACCACCCGCGGGTTCATCCGGATGGTCCAACGCCGGGCGCGCGGACGGGCGCTGAGGTTCAGCCTCCGGTGTACGGGGGAAGGTGGGCGGCCCCGACCCAGACTCGGGTGATGGCGCTGACGTAACGAGTTCCGCACCGGTCCCGCGGCATCACCAGCTGGCTGCCGTCCGGCTCCAGCGGCCGGTCGTCCACGCGGGTGGCGAGCAGCATGGGCGCGTCGCCGAAGACCGCGTCGATCTCCGCCCAGGGCAGCACCGCGTGGTGCCCGTCCCCGCCGGTGACGGCCAGCAGGAAACGCGAGCGGTCCTTGCGTCGGCGGACGTCGAAGGCCGGGCCCGCGTCCGCGACGACCTCCCGCAGCAACGGCCCCTCGAACGTGTGGGGCGGCAGCTCGGTGAACCGGATGCCCGTTTCGTCACGCAGCGCGTTGGCGAAGGCCGGGGCGACCGGGTTGAACGGGCTCTCGCTCATCGACTTCGCGCCCAGCGGGCCGATCGGGTCCGAGGTCTCCATGAAGTGCACCTCGGTGCGCGGCACATCGGCGTACTGCGACAGCCGGGGGCGGCGGAACGCGGCCGTGGTCACCTCGCCGCGCTCGTCGAGCCGGACGTTCTCGAAGAGCATCGCGCCGAGCGCCTGCGCCCCCCCGCCCTCGACCTGCCCCGGCACTGCGTCGGGTTCATCACCTTGCCCGCGTCGGCCGGGTGGACGCTGCGTAGGATGCGGATCTCACCCGTGTCCGGAACCACGGCGAGCCGGAACCACTGGGCGTTGAACGCCACCGAGCGCGGCGAGCCGCCCCAGTGCTCGTCGGCCGACAACTCCCGTCCCGCCGCGCGGGCGGCCTGGACCAGCTCCTTCAGGCTGAGCGCGCGCCCACCTCGTCCATCACCGACTCGACGGCGAAGACAGCCTGCCCGACCCGTAGCCCCGGAACGCGCCCGCCGGAACGCAGTTATGGAGCGCCTGACCAACCCGACCGGAGTCATAGCCCGGGCCCTCCGGGAGAACGACCGAACCTGCGTCTTCGCCCCCCGGGTGCCCACCCGGCTCTACGTGGCCTCCGGCGGCCTTTCCGTGCTTCTCGCCAACCCCGAGCAGTGCCGAAAGACGCTCCGCGCTCACGGCGGCGACGGCGAACTGATCGAGCTGGGCGACATCGCCCCCATGACGTCCGAACAGCACGCGGTCCCCTCCGTCGCCCGCTGGTTCGCCGGACACCCCGGGACCTGACGCGAATTTCCGACACCGACCCGACCGAACACCGAACTGGCCGGCTTGTCCCCACAGGGACGGCCCCCGAGGAGCTCCGGCTCGCCGTGCCACCCCAGGAGCTGGATCGGACCGTCAGCTCCTGGGAAACTCACCTGCCGCGGCCTACGCGGCCTTCGGCTGACGGAGGGGGGCGCTGACAGAGGGGGGCGACTGATGACGTACGACGACGGGACACGACCGTGACCGAGAACGACAGCAGCGCACCGGCCCCCGACCGCGCCCCGGCCCTGCCGCCGGTGGCCGACCGGGCCGCCTTCGAGGCAGAACTGGACGCACTACGGGTCCGCGAGAAGGCGCACACCCGGGAGGGCGACGCGATCGCGGCGGCCCGGCGCCGGCTGCCCATGGTCGAGGTGGACGCCGGCCTCGAACTGACCGGGCCGGACGGGCCGGTCACCCTGCTCGACGCGTTCGAAGGACGCCGGCAACTCATCGCGTACTACTTCATGTGGCACGAGGGCCACGACGCGGCGGGCCAGTGCGAGGGCTGCACCTGGGTCACCAACCAGGTCCGGGAGCTCTCCTTCCTGCACTCCCGCGACATCACCTACGCGGTGTTCTGCCAGGGCCCGTACGAGGAGAGCCGCCGCTACCGGGAGTTCATGGGCTGGGACATGCGGTGGTACTCGGCCCTCCCGTCGAACAACGAGCTCCTGACCGGCCGCCAGGTCGGCAGCATGCACATCGTCTGCTACGTCCGCGACGGCGACCGGGTCTACGAGACGTACTGGACGACGCTGCGCGGCGTGGAGGTGATGGACTACAACTACGCGCTCATGGACATGACCGTGTACGGCCGCCAGGAACTCTGGGAGGACTCACCCTCCGGCTGGCCGCAGACCATGGACGCCCCTCCCGAGCACCCCATGCGCACCAACGGGCGGCCCATCCCCCAGTGGTCCCGCATCGAGGCCGGCCGCTCCGACGACCTCACACCTGGCCCCTGACAACGATTCAGGCGACGAACTCGGTCACTGTCTCCGGGGCGCCCCGGGGCCCCGGACGAGGCCGGGGCGGATGACCATGGAGCGCACCCCGTGATCGGCGGAGGCCTCGGTACGGGCCAGGCCGGTGACCGTGTGGCCCCCCTCGGCGATCAGGCGCCAGGTCAGGTCGCCGCCGACGAAACCGATGGCGCCGATGACGAAGATGCTCACGGCGTGGGCTCTCAGGCCGGGAGGGCGCTGCGCTCGCCACCGTCGGCGAACAGGACGGCACCGTTGACATAGGAGCTGCCGGGGCCGGCCAGGAACGAGACGACTTCCGCGATCTCCTCCGGCGATCCGGCCCGGCCGCGCGCGTTGGAGCCGTCCATGAGGCCGATGTTCTCGCCCAGCATCGCCTTGGAGCCCTCGGTGACGACAGGGCCCGGGGAGACGGTGTTGACCCGCACGCCGGACGCGCCGAACTCGGTGGCCCAGTAGCGGGTGAGTATCTCCGCCCCGGCCTTGGAAGCCCCGTAGGCCGCGCCGACCGGGGCGGGCAGCCGGGCCGCGCTGGAGCCGACGAGCACGATCGAGCCCTGGCCGCGCTCGGCCATGCCCGGAGCCAGCGCGCCGACCAGGAGGAACGGTGCGCGGGTGTTGACCGCGATGTGCCGGTCGAAGCTCGCCGCGTCGGTCAGGGCGGTGGGCGTGAACTCGTACAGGCCGGCGTTGCTCACCAGCACGTCCACCGCACCGGCCTCGGCGGCCAGCCGCAGTGTGTCCTCGGCGTCCGTGAGATCGGCGGCGACGAAGCGGGCGGTGCCGCCCTCGGCCGCGATCTCCTTCACCAGGGCCTCGCCCCGGGCCTGGTCCCGGCCGTGCAGCACGACGTGCGCGCCCTGGCGGGCCAGGTTCTGCGCGACGGCCTTGCCGATGCCCGACGTCGCTCCGGTCACCAGTGCGATACGGCCCTGAAGTGCGGTGGTGGTGTTCATCGTCATCGTCTTCTCTCCGGTGCGGTCGGTGCGGATCGTGGCGCGCCGCGTGGATCACCCACAGGGCTTCGCCACGCAATCCACTATGCATCGCAGATGTTCTGTCGACAAGAATATCTGCCCGCGCGCAGGATCCGGCTATGCTGGGACGGTGACTCCGATGCCCGAAAAGAAGAAGCAGCACGGTGAGGCCGCGGACCTGGCGCTGGACACCGACCTGGGCTGGGCGATCCGCATGGTCTCCTCGGCGTTCCGGAACGTGGCCACCGAATCCGTCGCGGACCTGCCCGGAGGCGCGCGCGCCTACCTCGTCCTGGTCGCGCTCGCAGGCGGCGAACCGCCCTCGCAGCTGGCCCTCGCCAAAGAGGTCAGTCTCGACCGCACCGTGATGACGTACCTGCTCGACGACCTCGAAGCGCACGGCCTGGTCACGCGCCGACCCGACCCGCGCGACCGCCGTGCCCGCCAGGTCCTGATCACCGACACCGGCCGCACCCGCCTCATCGAGGTGCGCCGCAGCCTCGCCGCCGCCGAAGCGCGCCTCCTCACCGACCTCGACGGCGCCGACGCGAGCCAACTGCGCACCCTGCTCTCCCGCGTGGCCCGAACCGCCCAACGCGAGTCGGCCACCCCGGACGAGGCGGCCTGCTGAGTAACGGCCCGAAAGGGATATCCGTCTGCCGACATGGTTGGGAATCGTCAAGTTTTGACGCAGCGCAGTAGTGATCTCATGAGCGCAATATGGATTTCACTATCTCCTGATGGAGATTTGTCCGGACAGTGTAGAATGCAGGACGGCACATCGGTGCATCTCCGACGCTGCCACAAAAATTGTGGAGAATGAAAAACGTGAGGAGTGGCTGCCGAACCATGGGTGCACCAAATTGCGTGTCCCTCTTCTCGGGCGGGATGGGGCTGGACCTCGGACTGGAGCAAGCCGGGTTCGATATTCGTTTCGGCGCGGATAACATGCCCGCCGCTGTTGCCACGGCTCAGGCGAACCGCCCACACATGCCCTTCTACGGCAACGACATCAGGGCTCTCTCGGCAGAGCACATCTGGCAGTCGACCGGATTGGCCGAGGGGGAGGTGGACCTGCTGGCCGGCGGCCCGCCCTGTCAGAGTTTCAGCACGGCCGGGAAGCGGCTCGGTCTCGACGACTCCGAAAAAGGGCCACTCGTATTTGAATTCGTTCGCCTGGTGAAAGAATTGCAGCCCAAGGCATTCCTCATGGAGAACGTCAAGGGCTTGCTGTCTGCTTCCGTCACGTGGCGACAGCTTCCTTACAACAACAATGGAAAGGTTATCGATCAGCTGCATGGATCGCTTCTCCGTGAGCTCTGCTCTCAGCTGGAGAAGCTTGGTTACAGCCTCAAGTATCGTGAATTCAATTCGGCTGACTACGGAGTCCCCCAGGCCAGGCAGCGGGTCTTCCTGATCGGGTACAGGGATGGTTCACCTGTGTCCTTCCCCGAGCCCACCCATGCGAAGGAGTCAAGCCTGTTCTTGGAGCCTTGGCGCACCATTGGCGACGCCCTCGATGGCTTGGTTGATGATGATTCATTCTGCGCAAAATTCAGTGAGCGTAAGTTGAAATACCTGCGTATGGTTCCTGAGGGCGGCAACTGGAGGCACCTCCCGGAGGAGATTCAGAAAGAGTCCATGGGGCGTGCCTTCTACGCCAAGGGGGGGCGTTCGGGTTACTGGCGTCGCCTGTCTTTCAACTCTCCCTCTCCGACTATCCTCACTGAGCCGCAGAATGCAAGCACGGCCCTTTGTCACCCGGTGGAGGACAGACCACTCACTGTTCGGGAGTGCGCCCGTATCCAGACCTTCCCGGACGACTGGAAGTTTCACGGCCCGGGCCGGGAACAATACAAGCTCGTAGGGAACGCCGTCCCTGTGCTGCTGGCGCAGTCTATCGGTGAGCACATGAAGTCGACGCTGGATTCGTGCGCAGCCGTGTCTTCCGCATAGGCGGGCGGCAGCAGCACCATTCCTGTGCGCAGAGGAATGGTGCTGCTGCTGGAACCCGTTCGGTTACCTGTTCACTCTGCGGAAGAGCTTCGCATAGTCGATCTGGCCATCCCGATCCCCGATCTCTGGCTGTGCCGCATGAGTAAGCCTGTCCAGCAGGTCCGGAACCAGAGTGTCGAGCACTTCGGATCGAAACTCGGAGCACAGGAGAGCGCACACCTCTCCCACCTTTGCATCGAAGTCGGGCTCGCCTCCTCCGACTTGTTGCCAGAACTCTTTACTGGCAAGCGTAATGTATTCCTGGCTAGGCTGTTTCGTGGTTCGGGCTCTCCCGTAGCAGGGGGCGAAATACCCTACGAAAGTTTTCCCTTGGCTTCGGTACTGCTCTCTTACTCTGACGATGGTGTTCGATAGGTTCTTCCGTGAACTATTGGGCATGCAGTCCCAGCTCATCTTGACCTGATATCCATGAATCACCTCACTCGATTCGATGCTTTCGAAGTCGAAATCATCGGGAAGTGCAGGCTCCGAAGCCCCCGGGAAGCAAGTTTTAATGATGGCTTCGAGAAGATGGCCGACGGCTTCCTCTTCCGAGGCGTACAGGGCGCTCTGTACCTGAATCACTGCCCAGGCGCGAACTGTTTCCGCGCCGCGGATCCGCAAAAGGAACGGATTGGTTCTCTTCAGACGGTCGGAAACCCTGAGCTTTGAGAATCTTTCACGCATGCGATTCACATAAAGGCGCTCAGATTCCGCCACTATGAAGGCTGCTCGGTCATGATCCACCCCGAGGATGGCCGAGACCTGATCGGCCAGCTCCTCGTTCGAGGTCTGACGCTTGCCCTCGTCGTCGAAACCGAGGGGTTCCTGCACTGCCGAGGCCAGCTCTTGGGTTGTGACAGGTGGAGTGATGTCTGGGCGCATGCGGATCTTATTACCATGACCCCGACCTGCGTGAGACCGCGTTTCCCAAGAGGCCCCCTGGGGTCAGCCGGGACTGCCCGGCCACCCCACGGTTCCCCGCGCCGGCCCCCTCCGTGCCGAGGAGGTCCTACCGGAAGCAGCTCCGCGACACGCACAACAGCAGAGGGCCGGTACTGGAATCAGTACCGGCCCTCTGACCTGCTACTCAGCTGTCGGGGTGGCGGGATTTGAACCCACGACCTCTTCGTCCCGAACGAAGCGCGCTGCCAAGCTGCGCTACACCCCGATGTCCACCGGACTCCCGGCGACATCGATTACTTTAGCCCACCGGCGGCCGGAGGCGAAATCCGGTTTCTTCGGTGCTGGATCCACCCCGTCACGTTCGGCCGGAGGCGGTCCGTGGCGGTGATCAGGGCGCCCAGGGCGGCGAAGAGGAGGCCGAGGGCGAGGGCCTGGGTGAGGGTGCCGGCGTAGCCGTACGTGTCGACGTCGAGGAACGGGTACGGGTAGCGGGCCGGGGAGCCGGGGGAGAGCAGGGCTCCGCGGGTCAGGATGAGGCCCAGGTAGGCCGCGGGGGCGGACAGCCACAGCGGGATGTGGACCAGGCGCAGGGCCCGGGGAGCGGTCAGCAGGAGCCAGTCCGCGGCGACGGCCAGCGGGGTCACCGTGTGGAGCAGGAGGCTCGCCGCGGGGTGCCCGCCGGTCCCGGTGTCCGGGGAGCCGCCGTAGTTCACCAGCACCAGGTGGTGCATCAGGCCGGTGATCGCGGCGAGCAGGAGCACCGCGCCGGTCAGGTACGGCGGGAGTGGCGGAGCGCCGCGCCAGGAACGTACCGCTGACCAGCCGAAGGCCATCGCCACCAGCACGTTCGCCAGGACCGTGAAGTGGATCAGCGGTGGTGGGGTGTACCCGGTCGCCAGGGCGATGGCCGGGCCCGCGGCCGCCGCCCCGCACGCCACCGTGCGTAGGGCCGTGGCCCAGGGGCGGCGGGGGCCGGTGGGGTCTCGGAGCACCTCTGCCGCCCGGGGGCGGGGGAGCAGGGCGGTCCGGGGCGCGGTCATGATTCGTACCGTAAGCGGGTGGGAAGACACCCGCGATTCGTCGGCCGCCGCCCGCTGCCGCCTCTTGCCCGTTGCGTACGTCGACCGCCGCTGCCCCCCGGGGCGTACGCCGCCCCCGCTCAGGCCTTCGGGGCCAGTGTCAGCAAAGTCGCCTCGGGCGGGCAGGCGAAGCGGACCGGGGTGTAGCGGTTGGTGCCGCAGCCCGCCGAGACGTGGAGGTAGGCGCGCTTGTCGCCGACCGTGTGGCTCGACAGGCCCTTCACCCGTTCGGTGTCCAGGTCGCAGTTGGTGACCAGCGCCCCGTAGAACGGGATGCACAGCTGGCCGCCGTGTGTGTGGCCCGCGAGGATCAAGGGGTAGCCGTCGGCCGTGAAGGCGTCCAGGGAGCGCAGGTACGGGGCGTGGACCACGGCGATGGAGAGGTCGGCGCCGCTCGTAGGGCCGCCCTGGACCTCGGCGTAACGGTCCCGCTTGATGTGCGGGTCGTCCAGGCCGGTGAACGCCAGCTCCATGCCCTCCAGCTTCAGCCGGCCCCGGGTGTTCGACAGGTCCAGCCAGCCCGCCTCGTCGAAGGCGTCGCGCATCGGCTCCCACGGGTTGTGGACGACGCCGACCGCGGGGGCATTGCCGTTGAGGCCGTGCTTGCCCTGGACCTTCTCCAGGAGGTAGCGGGCCGGGTTGCGGAGCTTGGGGCCGTAGTAGTCGTTGGAGCCGAAGACGTACACCCCCGGGAACTCCATCAGCGGGCCGAGCGCGTCCAGCACCTCGGGCACGGCCTCCGGGTCGGAGAGGTTGTCGCCCGTGTTGACGACGAAGTCGGGACGCAGGCCCGCCAGTGACTGGAGCCAGGCCCGCTTCTTGCGCTGACCGCTCACCATGTGGATGTCCGAGACCTGGAGCACGCGCAACGGGTGTGCCCCGTGCGGGAGTACGGGAACGGTGACCCGTCGCAGGCGGAACGAGCGGGCCTCGAACCCGGCGGCGTAGGCCAGTCCGGCGGCGCCGACCGCCGCGCCGACTGCCGTGACTTTCAGGGGTACTCCGTAGCGTGCGCGCATGCGCCCATCGTCGCAGAAGCGGAACGCCCGGAGAAAAGGCGAGAGTAAAACCGGTGGGCGGCGGGAAAACCTGTGGGCGGGCCCGGCCCCGTACCTGTCACAATCACGGCATGACCACGCTCAAGTCCAAGCTCAAGGAAGACCTCCACACCGCCATGAAGGCGCGTGACGAGCTGACCTCGTCCACCCTTCGGCTCACCCTCACCGCGATCACCAAGGAAGAGGTCAGCGGCACGTCGGCGCGCGAGCTCTCCGACGACGAGGTGCAGAAGGTGATCGCCAAGGAGGCGAAGAAGCGGCGCGAGGCGGCCGAGGCCTTCGCCCAGGGCGGCCGGACCGAGCAGGCCGAGCGGGAGAAGGCGGAGGGCGAGCTGCTCGACGGCTACCTGCCCAAGCAGCTCTCCGACGACGAGCTGAACGCGCTCGTGGCGTCCGCCGTCGAGGAGGCCAAGGCCGCCGGCGCCGAGGGGCCGCGCGCGATGGGCGCTGTCATGAAGATCGTCAACCCGAAGGTCGCCGGGCTCGCCGAGGGCGGCCGGGTCGCCGCCGCGGTGAAGAAGCTCCTCGCCGGCTGAGGCGACGCCGAGCGGATAGGAGAAAGGGTGGGCGCCCCGGTCCTCGATCGACCGGGG
>NZ_JBHXJG010000095.1:0-25601 GCF_042723425.1 Streptomyces sp. NPDC058375
ACCTTGGGGTGCGGGCCCCAGCTCGTTGTCGTTTCCGGGGCCCGCGCCGCGCGGCCCCCGACGGAGCCGCGTCCGGTGAACTGATTCCCGGCGGCCGAGCTTCGTTTTCTTTTGTCATTTCATCGGCTCGTTCTTGCGATTCTGGGTGCCGTTCACGGTCGCTTCCCGAAAAAGAATCCCTCGATACGTGCCCCATCGAGGAAGGGTTCTGAATGAACCGCGAACGCACACCCCGCTCGAACGACCGATTCTCCCGGACGCGATCCGGCGGCGCCCCCCGCTACTCCGGCGGTGGCGGCGGCGAGCGCCGGGCCGCGGGCTTCGGCGGCGGCCCCAAGCGGTCCGGCGGCTCGGGCCGCTCCGGTGGCTACGGCCGTCGCTCCGCCTCCGGCGTCAAGGGCGAGTTCGCCCTGCCGGTGACCGTCACCCCCGCGCTCCCCGCCGTCGAGACCTTCGGCGAGCTGGAGATGCCCGCACCGCTGAAGGCGGCGCTGGTCGCCGAGGGCATGACCGTGCCCTTCCCGATCCAGGCGGCCACCCTGCCGAACTCGCTGGCCGGCCGGGACGTCCTGGGCCGCGGCCGCACCGGCTCCGGCAAGACCCTCGCCTTCGGCCTCGCGCTGCTGGCCCGCACGGCCGGCCGCCGCGCCGACGCCAAGCGTCCGCTGGCCCTGGTCCTCGTTCCCACCCGGGAGCTGGCCCAGCAGGTCACCGACGCGCTCACCCCGTACGCCCGGTCGCTGAAGCTGCGCATCGCCACCGTCGTCGGCGGCATGTCCATCGGCCGCCAGGCGAGCGCGCTGCGCGGCGGCGCCGAGGTCGTCGTCGCCACCCCGGGCCGCCTCAAGGACCTCATCGAGCGCGGCGACTGCCGGCTGGACCGGGTCACCATCACCGTCCTCGACGAGGCCGACCAGATGGCCGACATGGGCTTCATGCCGCAGGTCACCGAGCTGCTCGACCAGGTGAACCCGGACGGGCAGCGGATGCTGTTCTCGGCCACCCTGGACCGCAACGTCGACCTGCTGGTGCGGACGTACCTGAAGGACCCGGTCGTGCACTCCGTCGACCCGGCCGCCGGCGCCGTCACGACGATGGAGCACCACGTCCTGTACGTCCAGGGCGCGGACAAGTACGCGACCACGACGGAGATCGCCGCCCGCGAGGGCAGCGTGATCATGTTCCTGGACACCAAGCACGCTGTGGACAAGCTCACCGACCACCTGCTGCACAGCGGGGTCCGGGCGGCGGCGCTGCACGGGGGCAAGTCCCAGCCGCAGCGCACCCGCACCCTGGAGCGGTTCAAGACCGGGCACGTCACGGTGCTGGTCGCCACCAACGTCGCGGCGCGCGGCATCCACGTCGACAACCTCGACCTGGTCGTCAACGTGGACCCGCCGAGCGACCACAAGGACTACCTGCACCGCGGCGGCCGTACCGCCCGGGCCGGGGAGTCCGGCAGCGTCGTCACGCTCGTGCTGCCCAACCAGCGCCGCGAGATGACCCGGCTGATGGCGGACGCCGGGATCACCCCGCAGATCGCCCAGGTCCGCTCCGGCGAGGCCGAGCTGAGCCGGATCACCGGTGCGCAGGCGCCCTCCGGCGTCCCGGTCGTCATCTCCGCCCCGGCCAAGGAGCGCTCCGGCCGCAGCGGCGGCGCGTTCATGGGCCGCGGCACCAAGCGCGGCGGCGGGGCCCCGGCCCGGCGCGGCCGTCCCGGGGTGCCGACGCCCGAGGAGCGGGTGGCCGCAGCGCAGCGCCGGAAGAACCGCGCGGCGTGACCCGTGCGGCCGGCGGTCCGCCGTCGGCCGCTCCTTACGCCCCTTGGCTGCTCCGTACGCCCCGGCCGCTCCGTACGCCCCTCCGTGCACTCGACACGTCCCCCGTGCACTCGATCCCTGTTGAGGAACCATGCGCTGTGTCATCGCCCGCTTCCCCTTCGATCTGTTCAAGAACGAGGTGGAGGACTCGATGAAGGGCATCAAGCCCGAACCCGTCACGGGCGACGCGGTGGTCATCAGCCGCCGGGTCTACCCCGTCAAGCAGGTGGGTGAAGTGATCACCCGGCAGGACCGCCGGGACTTCAGCTCCGCCGAGGTCGTCCGGGCGCTGTCCAAGCTCGGCTTCACCTGCCGTACCGCCGAGTCGGCCGTGCCCGCGCCGGCCCCCGCCCGTACCCCGCTGGAGACGGCCTCCGCGCTGCTGGGGACTCCGGCGGCCGCGGAAGAGCGCTCAGGCGACTCTCTGTAACAAGTGGCCGGACGCCCGGCGTCGGTCCCCGCCACGGGGCCCGGGGCCGACGAAGATCCCCTGCATGAAGAGGAAGCTGACCGCGTTAGGCGTGACGGTGGTGGCGTCGGTGCTGCCCGCCACCGCCGCCACCGCTGCCCACGCCGACGAGACGCACACCGGCTCCCACAACGGCCCGCAGGTGGCCCTGATCGCGACCGGCCAGATCGACGATCCGCTGGAGGACGTCCTGGAGCACGTCGCGGTGTTCGGCAGGACCGTCGTCATGGATCACTGAACCGGGTTGATCACTGACCCCGGCGGATCGCTGAACCTTTCCCCGCCTTCCGGCCGTTCGGCGTCTCAGGACGCCCGGGCGGCCGGTGGTTTCTGCCGGGCCCACGCCATGCGCGGCTCCAGCAGCGGGCGCAGCAGCCGCCGGACCGGGGGCGTGCAGAGCAGGGTGATGACGGCGATCGCGCCCAGGGTGACGGCGACCGTGCCCAGCGTGGTGTCGAAGAACGGGTCGTCGTAGAAGCCGCCGTACTTCAGGCCCCGGACGACGAAGCCGTGGAGCAGGTACCCGTACAGCGTGCAGGTGCCCAGCGCGGTCATCCAGCTCTTGCCCTTGGGCACCCAGGCGAGGAAGCACGCGCCCAGCACGACCGCGGCCACGAACAGCAGCACGGTGACGGTCGGTCCGGTCCACTCGGCCATGTCCAGCCGGTCGGTGCTGCTCTTGCGGTAGAACCACCCGGTGGACGTCCGGGGCACCAGCCAGTACGCCACGAGCAGCCCGAGGGCGAACACCGGCACCGAGACGACCCGCGCCCGGGTGGAGCGCAGCAGCTGGAAGTGTTCCGGGCGCAGCCGCAGGCCGAGGACGTAGAACGGCAGGAACTGCAGGATGCGCTGGATCTGAAGGGATCCGTCGGCGGCGGGTGACAGCGTCGCCAGGGCGGCGATGGCGAGGGAGACCAGCACCGGGAAGCGCACGGACTGCCAGAGGGGGGTGGACAGCCGCCAGAGGAACAGGGCGGGCAGGAACCACAGCAGCCAGTAGGGCGACAGCGGCGAGAGGGCGTAGTCCGGCTTGTCGGCCACCCGCTCGAAGAGTGTGTAGAGCACCTCGAACAGGACGTAGGGCACCAGGAGGCTGGTGACCAGCTTCCACACCCGGTCCGGCCGCAGCTCGAAGTTCCGCGAGAAGTAGCCCGCTATGAGGATGAAGACGGGCATGTGGAACGTGTAGATGAAGGTGTACGCGGCTTCCACGATGCGGCCGGAGGGCAGCGGCTCCCACGCGTGTCCGATCGCCACCAGAACGATCGCCAGGTACTTCGCGTTGTCGAAGAAGTGGTCCCGGCCGTCGGAAGGCGGCTTTCCGGTCTCCGGGGCGCCGGCAGCGGCGGCGGGACGCGGCTGCTCGGAGGCGAGGGGCAGCTGAGGCATCCTGACACCCTAGAGGGTGTCTGGACACCCTCAGAACGCGGAGGAGTTCCCTCCGACCACTGTGGCCCGCATCACCGGATCGAACCGGGCCAAGCCCCCTGCGTCACGCGCGTCCGGCCTGCGCGGGCGGTGGCTGCTCGCTCCCCTAGGCGTCCAGGTGCGGCAGGATCCGGTCCAGCGGGCCGGGGATCCGGCCGACGCTCCACCCGCTGCGCGTACCGGTACCGGCCGCCGGGCTGGGAGCCGTGCCCCGAGGCGGCCGCCGAGCCGGGCGCTGTGCCGTCCGCCGCGCCGCCCGCCCCCGCCTTGTCCGGGGCCGGTACGGTCTCCGCCACCGGTTTCCGTACCCGTAGCCGGTCGATGCGGCGGCCGATGAGGCCGAGCACCGCCGGTACGAGCGTGAGGGCGCCGGCCACCGCGGTGACGACGGTGACCGCCGCGACCAGGCCCAGTTTGCCGATGAACCCGATCCCGGAGACCCACAGCCCCGACAGCGCGATGATCACCGTGCAGCCGGAGAGCAGCACGGCGTGCCCGCTGGTGGCGGCGGCGTTCGCGGCGGCGGTCACCGGGTCCTGGCCGTCGACGAGGTTCTGCCGGTGCCGGATGACCAGGAAGAGGGCGTAGTCGACGCCGACGCCGATGCCGATCATCGTGGCGAGCGTCGGGGAGACGGTCGCGAAGGTCGCGGCGGCGGCGAACAGGCCGAGCAGCGCGAGCCCGCACAGGGCGCAGACCAGGGCGGTGACGAGCGGGAGCACGGCGGCCAGCAGGCTGCCGAAGCCGATCAGCCGGACCACGATCGCCACGCCGAAGGTGAGCGGCTTGTCGGCGTCGTGCAGGACGGCTTGGGCGCTGTAGCGGCCCGCCGCATTCAACGGCTCCGGCCGTCGCCCGGCACGCCGGTGCGGGGAACGGGTGACGTGGGGGCCCGGGGGACGGTCCGGGGGCCGCCCGAGGAACGGTCCCGGGGGGCCGCCCGAGCGCGGGGCCGGGGGGTGTCCCCACCTCGGTCCACCGGGCTCCCTCATGGGCAGTGGGCCCCCGCTCGACCAGGCTGTTCCCATGACGACTTGGACCCGTAAGGCCTTACTCCTCACCGTCTCCGCCGCCGCCGCCGCGGCCGGGACGCTCACCGCCGTCGGCGCGCCCGTCGCGCACAGCCGCCCGGCGGGGCCCGCCACGCCCCCGATCGCCTGGGGGCCCTGCGCACCGATCCCGGGAACGCCCGTCCCCGCCGGACAGCAGTGCGCCACGCTCCGCGTCCCCCTGGACTACCGCGCCCCCGGCGGGCGCACCGTCGACCTGGCCGTCACCCGGCTGCGCACCGACCGGCCCGAGGCCCGGCGCGGCACTCTGCTGGTGCTCGCCGGCGGACCCGGCGGGTCGGGGGTGCAGCGCCTCGCGCAGAAGGGCGAGGCGCTGCGGGCGGCGACCGAGGGGGCGTACGACCTGGTCAGCCTGGACCCGCGCGGGGTCGGCGGCTCCACCCGGGCCGGCTGCGGGATCCCCGAGGCGGACCGGCACCTGGTGACGCTGCGGGCCTACCCCGCGGCGGACGGCTCGATCACGGAGAACATCGCACGCGCCCGCCGCACCGCCGAGGCGTGCGCCCGCGACGGCGGTCCGGTGGTGCGGTCCTTCAGTACGCGGAACCAGGCCCGCGACATCGACCGGCTGCGCGCCGCGCTGGGCGAGCGGAAACTGTCCGTCTGGGGCCACTCGTACGGCAGTTACGCCGCGGCCGTGTACGCGCAGGAGCACCCGGACCGGGTCGACCGGCTGGTCCTGGACAGCGTCGGCGACCCGGACCCGGCGCGGGTGGAGTACGGCTGGATGACGAACGTGAGCTCGGCCGTCGCCCTCCGCTTCCCCGACTTCGCGGCCTGGGCGGCGGACCCCGCCCGGGAGGCGGAAGGGCTGCGGCTGGCCCGGCGCGCCGAGGACGTCCAGCCGCTCTTCCTCGACCTGGCCCGGGAGTTGGACCACGCTCCGAAGGAGTCGGCCACCCCCGGTGTCCCGCTGACCGGTAACCGGCTGCGGCAGGCGCTCCAGAGCGCCCTGAACAGCGATACGGCGTTCGCCCCGCTGGCCAGGCTGATCCGGTCGGCGCAGGACCCGGCGGGCCGCCCGGTGCTGCCGCCGGAGCTCGCGGGCGCGCTGCCGGACGAAGACGCGTCTCTGACGATGGCGGTCGTCTGCAACGACGTGCGCTGGCCGGGGCCGGACTCCGGGTACGCCCGCCGGGTCGCCGCCGACCGGGCGCGGTATCAGCTGACCGCCGGGATGCCCGCGAACATGTCCCCGTGCGCCTTCTGGAAGTACGACGAGGAGCCGCGGCCCACCCGGATCACCGACGAGGGCCCCTCGAACGTCCTGATGATCCAGAGCCTGCGTGACCCGGCCACCCCGCTGGCGGGGGCCCGGAAGATGCGGGCGGCGCTCGGTGAGCGGGCCAGGATGGTGACCGTCGGGCAGGGCGGGCACGGGATGTACCTGGGCAACGGCAACGCCTGCGGCGACCGGGCCGTCAGCGACTTCCTGGTCACCGGGAAGCGCCCCGGCCGGGACACCCACTGCCCGAACTGAGCGGGACACCCTCTGCCCGGTCCGAGCAGGCCGCCCACTGCCCGGTCCGAGCAGGGCACCCTCTGCCGGGTCCGAGCAGGGCACCCTCTGCCCGGTCCGAGCAGGGCACCCTCTGCCGGGTCCGAGCAAGGCACCCTCTGCCCCAACCGAGCGGCCTTCCCCAGGGGTGTCATAGCGGGTGATTCCGGGATGCTCCTTGCTATACACGAGCAATGGAGCACCCGGGAACCCTCGTCCTGATCATGGCCCTGGCGGTTCTCGCCCCGCTGCTCGGCTACGCGACCGGGCGGTGGCTGCCGGTCCCCGTCGTCATCTTCGAGATCGTGCTCGGGATCCTGGTCGGGCCCGATGTGCTCGGCTGGGCCCATCACGACCGGGTCATCGACACCCTGTCCGACCTCGGGCTCTCGATGCTGATCTTCCTGGCGGGGTACGAGGTCCGGTTCGCCGAGGTCCGCGGCGACACGCTGCGCCGGGCCGGCGGGACCTGGGTGCTGTCGTTCGCCGCCGGGCTCGGCGTCGCCCTGCTGCTGAGCGGGGCGGACCTGGCGAAGAGCCTGGTCATCGGCACCGCGCTGACCAGCACCGCACTGGGCGCGGTGCTGCCGATCCTGCGGGACGCGGGGCGTCTTGAGGGGCGGTTCGGGTCGGTGGTGATGGCGTTCGGGTCGGTGGGGGAGTTCGGGCCGATCATCGCGATGGCCCTGCTGTTCAGCGGCCGCAGCCCGGGTGCGGCGAGCGTGGTGCTGGCCGTGTTCGCGGTCCTCACGGCCGGCGCGGTGTTCTGGGCGATGCGGCCCAGGCCGCCGTGGTTCGCCCGGATCATCGCCGTGACCCTGCACTCCAGCGGCCAGTTCGCCGTCCGCTTCGTGATGCTTTTGCTGGCCGGGATGCTGGGGCTCGCCCATGTCTTCGGCCTGGACACCCTGCTCGGCGCGTTCGCGGCGGGGATGCTGACCCGGCTCGTCCTCCAGGGGTCGGTGCCCGAGCGCAGCGACGCGATCCTGGAGCGGGTCGAGGCGATGGGCTTCGGCTTCCTCGTGCCGTTCTTCTACATCGTCACGGGCATTGACTTCGACCTCGCGGCGCTCCTGGACGGCGGACGTCCGCTGCTGCTCCTGCCGGTCTTCCTGCTGCTGTTCCTGCTGGTGCGCGGGGTTCCGGCGTATCTGCTGGCCCCGCGTGATCTGACCGGGCGCGCCCCGCGGTCCGCGCTCGGTCTGTTCGCGTCCACCTGTCTGCCGCTGGTGGTCGCGATCACCACGATCGGCCTGGACGAGAAGGTGATCGGGGCGGGGGAGGCCGCCGCCCTGGTCGGCGCCGCGATGGTGTCGGTGCTGGTGTTCCCGCTGCTGGCGTTCCGGCTGCTGCGCGGGGAGGAGGGCGGCGGCGGCAGGTCCGTGCCGGGGCGCGCGGCGGAGAGCGGGGAGGCGTGGTGACCCGGCCGTTCTCCGGCTGAGGCTGACCGCCGGGCCCTCGTGACCCGGCGGTCTTACGGCTGCGGCCGCGCCGGGCCCTCCTCCGTCGGTACGCACAGCACCGGGACCGCCGACATGTGCAGCAGCTTGTGCGGGGTCGAGCCCAGCAGGGCCCCGCGCATCGGGCTCTCGCCCCAGGTGCCGACGACGATGACCCGGGCCCCGTGCCGTTCGGCGGCGTCCAGCAGGGCCGGCGCCGGCTTCTCGTCGAGCACCTCGACCGTGGCCCGCACGCCCGCCTCTTCGGCCGCCGTGAGCGCGTGCTCCAGGCCGGTGCGCCCGGCCTGCCGGATCGCGTCGTAGTGGCTGCGGTATTCGGCCCCGTCGCGCAGGCCCGGGGCCGCGGCCCCGTAGACGAGGACCAGGTCCTCCCCGTACGCCGCCGCCACCTCGATGGCGATGCGCAGGGCGCGGGCGGCGCCGGGGGACTCGTCGTAACCGAGGACGACCGACATCTCAACGCCCCTTCCCGCCACCGGGCTTCATCACCGTCTCGTGCACCAGGTCCGGGTCGGCGACCCCCGGCCGCTCCTGCCAGAACACCGCGTCGCGCAGCCGCCAGGCCACCATGAGGACCACGCCGACGAGGGAGATCACGATGCCGATCACGAGCGGCGGCCCGAGCCCGAACCACGAGGTGCCGCTGTAGGAGTTGGCCGGGTCGGACATGTCGATGACCGAGCGGACCAGCAGCCAGGTCAGCAGCCCGGCGCCGACCACCGGACCGAGGCCGATGAGCAGGAAGTTGCGCACGCTCTCGGTGAGATGACGCCGGTAGTAGACGGCGCAGGCCACCCCGGTGAGCGCGTAGTAGAAGGCGATCAGCAGGGACAGTGCGGTGAGGGAGTCGAAGAGGGCGTTGGTGGAGATCTGGTTGACCACCAGATACCAGGCGATGGCGATACCGGCGACCCACCACGTACCGACGTCCGGGGTACGGAACCGGGGGCTGATGTGCCCGAAGTGCCGCGGCAGCGCCTGCCGGCGGGCCATGGACAGGGCGGTTCGGGACGCCGGGATGATCGTCGTCTGGGTGGAGGCGATCGCGGAGGTGGCCACCGCCAGCAGCAGGACCCAGTCCCAGCCGCCCAGGACGTCCCCGGCGAGCTGGGCGAAGATGAACTCCTCCTCGCCCGCGTTCTCCGCCAGGAACGCCGTTCCCGCGAAGGCGACGACCGCGATGGCGACCGACAGGTAGGTCACCAGGAGCACGACGGTGGACCACAGGCCCGCCCTGCCCGGGGCGCTCGCCGAGTCCTCGGTCTCCTCGGTGAGGTTGACCGCGGACTCCCAGCCCCAGTAGATGAACACCCCGAGCAGCAGCCCGCCGGTCAGCGCGGCCCCGCCCGCGCCGAACGGGTCCAGCCATCCGAACGACGGCTCGATCGAGTCGAAGCCGGTCGTGCCCGCGTACACCCGGTAGAGCGCCACCGCGACGAAGACCAGCAGGAATGCGATCTGGAGGAGGATCAGGACGTTCTGCACCTTGGCCGACAGCTCGGTGCCGATGACGCAGAGCCCGGTCATCACGATGATCAGCAGCACGGTGAGGAACTGGCGCGCGAAGTCGTTCTCGACCCAGCCGTCCAGACCCACCGCCAGCAGCGTGAAGCTCACCGCCACATCGGCCAGCGAGCCCACCACCAGGACGCCGGTCATGGTGATCGCCCAGCCGCCCAGCCAGCCCGCCCACGGGCCCATCGCCCGGGTCACCCAGGAGAACGTCGTACCGCAGTCCTGGTCCACTTTGTTCAGGTAGTAGAACGCCGAGGCGATCAGCAGCATCGGCACGAACGAGGCGAACATGACGCCCGGGGCGTAGATCCCCACCAGGGCGACGATCGGACCGATGACGGCGGCCAGCGAGTACGCCGGGGAGGTCGCGTTCAGGCCGATGACAAGGGCGTCGACGAACCCGATCGCGTTCGGCTTGAGGCCGACATCCGGTTGGTCCCGCACACGGTCGTGGGCCATGGTTCCTCGATCCGCCGGGCACCCCCGCCGGGAGCGGGCGATGATCCGGGTTTCATCGTAAGGAGACCCGGCGAAGCCCGCATTTCCGGGGGAAAGGCCCCGACCGGTGGGGGTCACCCGAACAGCCCGCTCCTCTGCGAAGCCGGAGGTCAGGGCGCAGGGTGGAGTCCATGTGGTCCCGCCGACTCGTCCTGGGCGTTCTGGTCCTGCCCCTGGCCCTCCTGGTGTTCGGGGACGGCCCGGCGTTCCACGCGCCGGACAAGGAACTGGCCACCGGACCCCGCCCGCCGCGCGGGCTCCCGCAGCCGGCCGTCGTCAGCCGCCGGGACTGGCACGCGGACGAGGAGCTGGTGCGGGAGGGGCCGCACTACACCGGTGCGGCGCGGGCGGTCTTCGTCCACCACACCGGCAACCCCAACGACTACGACTGCGCGGACGCCCCCGACCTGATCCGGGCCGTCCAGCGCGACCACATCCGGCAGGACGGCTGGGACGACATCGGCTACAACTTCCTCGTCGACCGCTGCGGCACCGTCTACGAGGGCCGGGCCGGCGGGGTCGGCCGCTCGGTGCTCGGCGCGCACACCAAGGGGTTCAACGCCGACACGGTCGGCATCGCGGCGATCGGCAACTTCGGCGAGGGGGCCGAGGTGCCGAAGCCGATGATGGACGCGCTGGTGAAGCTCGCCGCCTGGAAGCTGCGGCCCGGGGCGGACCCGCTGGGCAGCGTCGACCTGGTCTCGACGAACGACGAGAGCCGCTTCGACGAGGGCCAGGTGGCCCGGCTGCACGTGATCTCCGGCCACCGCGACAGCTTCGAGACCCGCTGCCCCGGCGACGCGCTCTACGCGCTGCTGCCCGAACTGCGGGAGCGCGCCGCGAAGCTGCGCGCCGCCGTCCCCGGGCATTCGGCGGCGGCCCGGCTGCGCCCGTCCTTCTGACCCCGACCGGCCTCGGGGTGACTACCGGGCGACGAACTGCGTGAGTATCGCCTGCACCTCGTAGATGTCGACGCCCTTGGTGAACGTCTTCTGGAGCGGGGTCGGACTGCCCGAGATCCAGATCTTCAGCTCGGCGTCGAGATCGAACGTCCCGGCCGTCTCCACGGCGAAGTGCGTGATGCTGCGGTACGGCACGGAGTGGTACTCGGTCTTCTTGCCGGTGATGCCCTGCTTGTCGACGAGGACGAGCCGCCGGTCCGTGAACAGGATGGTGTCGCGGATCAGCAGGAACGCGGCGTGCACCTGCTCGCCCTGCCCGAGCAGCCGGGCGTAGTCCTGCTGGGCGGTGGCCGGATTGATCGTGTGGGCGTTGCCGAACAGTGCCATGAGGTCCCCGTCTCTCGGTCGTCGTACGTACAGAAGTACGCGCCGGCGGGGACGATGGTTCCCCCGCGCCCCGGGCCCGGCTCCCCGGTTACAGCGGTACGACCGTCGCCTCGGTCGCCTTCACGCTGGTCCAGACGGTGCTTCCGTCGGCGATCCCCAGTTCGGCGGCGGCCCCCGGGGTGATCTCCGCGACCAGGTCCGGGGCCTTCGCCGAGGTGATCAGCAGCCGCAGCCGGCTGCCGCCCGAGGTGATCTCGCGGATCGTGCCGGGCCAGACGTTGCGCGGGGAGCCGGTGGGCCGCTCCCGGTGTACGGAGACGGCTTCCGGCGCGATGACCGCCAGCGCGTCCGTGCCCGCCGGGAGGGGCTCGGCGACGACGAGGTGGCCGCCGCCCTCCAGCGCCAGGCCGTCGGCCGTGGCGGTGCCGGGCCAGGCGTTGCGGCCCAGCATCCGGGCCACCCACGGGGAGCGCGGGTGCCGGGTGACCTCGGCGGGTGGCTCGTCCTGGAGGGCCCGGCCGTCCTCCAGCACCAGGACCCGGTCGGCCAGCGAGACCGCCTCGACCGGGTCGTGGGTGACGATCAGGCAGACCCCGCCGAAGTCCGCGAGGTGCCCGCGCAGGGTGTGCCGCACCCGGGCCCGGGTGGTCTGGTCGAGGGCGGCGAGCGGTTCGTCCAGCAGCAGGAGGCGCGGGCGGGCGGCGAGCGCGCGGGCCAGGGCGACCCGCTGGGCCTGGCCGCCGGAGAGCTGGGCGGGACTGCGGTGGGCGAGGTGGCCCACCCCGAGCCGGTCCAGCCAGCCCTGGGCCTCGCGCCGGGCCTCGGCGCGGGGCACGCCGTGGGCGCGGAGCCCGTACGCCGTGTTGGACAGGGCGTTCAGGTGTGGGAAGAGCGCCCCGTCCTGGGGAACCCAGGCGACGCCCCGGCGGTGCGGGGGGAGGGCGGTGACGTCGCTGTCGCCGAGGCGCAGGGCGGCGTGCGCGCGGGGGGTGAGGCCGAGGAGGGCCCGCAGGAGCGTCGTCTTGCCCGCGCCGTTGGGGCCGACCACCGCGATGGTGGTGCCGGGGCCCGCGTCCAGGGTGAGGCGGGTGAAGCCGGTGACGTCGGCGTGCAGGGGCCAGGGCTCGGGTGGGGTCTTCGCGAGCAGGTCGGCGGATGGTTCGGGGAGCGGGGCCGGGGCCGGGTCCGCCGGCTCCTCCGGGCGGGCCGCCGCCGCACGGCTCGCGAGGTCCCGGTGGTCGCCCGGGGTGCCGGTCCAGCGGCCCCGCAGTGCGATCAGGACGGTCATCGCGATGGCCAGGAGCAGCAGCGACACGGAGGTGGCGGCCTCCGGCGAGTCCTGGAGCAGCAGATAGACCTGGAGCGGCAGGGTCTGCGTGGTACCGGGGAGGTTCCCGGCGAAGGTGATGGTCGCGCCGAACTCGCCGAGCGCCCGCGCCCAGGTGAGGGCGGCCCCGGCGATCAGCCCGGGGGCGACCATCGGCAGCGTCACGGTGAGGAACACCCGGACCGGCGAGGCCCCCAGGGAGGCCGCGGTCTCCTCGTACCGGGGGCGCAGTCCGCCGAGCGCGCCCTCCAGCGAGATGACCAGGAACGGCATCGCGACGAACGTCGCCGCGAGCACGGCCCCCGAGGTGTGGAAGGGGAGCGTGACGCCGAAGGTGTCCTCCAGCCAAGGGCCCAGCAGCCCGCGCCGTCCGAACGCCAGCAGCAGCGCGACGCCGCCGACCGTGGGCGGCAGCACCATCGGCAGCAGCACCAGCGAGCGCACGAACGCCTTGCCGGGGAACGGCACCCGGGCCAGCAGCCAGGCCAGCGGCACGCCGAACAGCAGCGAGAGGCCCAGCGACCAGAGCGAGACGACCAGCGAGAGCCGCAGCGCCTCGGTGGTGGCCTCGGCGGTGAGGTGGTCGCCGAGTTCGCCCCAGGAGGTACGGGCCAGGATGCCGACGAGCGGCAGCATCAGGAACGCCACGGCCAGCAGGGCGGGCACCGTCAGCAGCAGGGGGGCGCGGACCCCGGGCGTACGGCGGGGAACCGGTCGTTTCATGGGTGACCTCGTCGGGCTGGGGCCAGGCGTCGCCCGGCAGGCGGCGGTGTGACGGCAGACCCTGGGTGAGCGGAACCCGGCAGGCCCGTAGGACGGTACGGGCTGCCGGGAGCGGTTGCGGTTACGGCTGCTGGAAGCCCGCGCCCTGGAGGATCTTCTGCGCGGCGGGCGTGGAGAGCCAGGCGACGAACGCGGCGGCGGCCTCGCTGTGCTTCGACGTCTTCAGCGTGGCGGCCGGGTAGGAGGCGATGGCGTTCTCCGCGTCCGGGATCTCGATCGCGTCGACCTTGTCGGTGGCGGTCGCGGCGTCGGTCTTGTAGACGAGCCCGGCGTCCGCCTCGCCCAGCTCGACCTTGCTCAGGACCGCGCGGACGTTGGGCTCCTGGGAGACCGGCTTCACCTCGATCTTCTGCGCGTCGAGGATCTGCTCGCTGTAGCGGCCCACCGGCACCTCGGGGGCGGCCAGGACGACCTTCAGCTTCGGGTCGGCGAGGTCCTTGAGGTTCTCGACCTTCTCCGGGTTGCCCTCACCGGTGGCGATGACGAGGCGGTTCCTGGCGATGACGGTGGGCTTCCCGGTGTCGCCGGAGAGGCCGTCCATCGTCTTGGTGTCGGCGGTGACCAGCGCGTCGGCGGGGGCGCCCTGCCTGACCTGGGCGGCCAGCTCCTGGGAGCCCGCGAAGGAGAACGTCACCTTCGTGCCGGGGTTCTCCTTCTCGTACGCGGCCCCCGCCTCCTTGAAGACGTCCGTCAGGGAGGACGCGGCGAGCACGGTCAGGTCGGCCTTCGGGGCGCCGGACGCGGTCTCCGAGGCGCCGCCCGTGCTCTTGTCCTTCGCGCCGGAGTCCTCGCTGCCGCAGGCGGCGAGCGGGACGAGGAGGGCGGTGGTCAGGACGGCGGCGGCCGCGCGGCGGCGGGTGAGCAGGAGAGACATGAGGGTGAGGCTCCTTGGATGCGGGTGCGTACCCGCGGATGCGGTACGGATGCACGGGGCGGGGCTCAGGTGCGGTCGATGTGCACGCTGGTCGACTTCACGCGGGCGGTCGCCTGCATGCCGACCTCCAGGCCCAGCTCCTCCACCGCTTCCCGGGTCAGGAGCGAGACGAGCCGGTGCGGCCCGGCCTGGATCTCGACCTGGGCCGCGACGTCGCCGAGTTTCACCGCGGTGACGATGCCCGGGAACGCGTTGCGGGCCGAGGTGTAGGGGGCCTCGTCCTCGCCGCCCGCACCCTGGCCGACCTCGATCGAGAAGGCGGCCAGCGCGCGGCCGTCGATGAGACGGCGGCCGGCCTCGTCGCGATGGGTCGCGACCCGGCCGGCGTCCGCCCAGCGGCGGGCGGTGTCGGGGCTGACCCCGAGAAGTCGTGCTGCCTGGCCGATTGTGTAGGACTGCATGTGCGACACGCTAGGCCAACTGGAGTCGCATGTGCCATTCTCTGAACGATGCTCCACCGCAGATGCGAGGCTCGTCGGAGGAAGCTACGGACGCCCCCGGAGCCCCGGGAGGGGGGCGCGGCGGGCAGACGAAAGGGCCGCGCCGGTTTCCCGGTCGCGGCCCCCGTCGGCGGCTGACGGTCCGGGTCGGCTCAGGCCGCCGGACTCATCCCCGGCATCTCGCCCTCGGTGGTGGTCACGTCGATCACGGAGAACGAAGCGCCCTGCGGGTCGGCGATCGCCGCGAACCGGCCGAACGGGCTGTCCATCGGCCCGAACTGCAGCACCGCGCCGCGCTCGGTCGCCTTCGCCACCGCCGCGTCGCAGTCCGGTACGGAGAAGTACACGTTCAGGAACGAGGGCAGGTCGGGCGGGAAGTCCTGGTCCATCACCATTCGGCCGAGCACCGGCTGCCCCTGGACCTCGAAGACGGCGAAGTCCATCGTCGCCTCGTCCATCCTCTGTTCCGTGTACGGGAAGACCGCCGGGTAGAACGTGTCCACGGCCTTCGCGTCCCGGGTGAAGACCTCGCCCCAGCAGTACCCGCCGGGCGCTCCCATCTCCGTCTCGAACCCCTCGTGGGTGTTCGCCTGCCAGATGCCGAAGACCGCGCCGCCGGGGTCGCGGGCCAGCGCCATCGTGCCGAACGCGCCGACCTCCATCGGCTCCACCAGCACCTCGCCGCCGTGTTCCCGGACCTTCGCGACGGTCGCGGCGGTGTCCTGGGACGCGAGGTACAGGCACCACGCCGAGGGGTTGCCCTCCTCGCCGGGCATGGGCGGCGAGACGGCGGCGGCCGCTCTGCCGTCCACGTACGCCTGCGTGTAGTGCCCGAACTCCGGCAGGCTCTCGCCGAACGTCCAGCCGAGCACATCCGCGTAGAAGCTCTTGGCGCCCTCGATGTCGGCGAACATGGCGTCCGCCCAGCACGGGGTGCCCTCGGGTTGTACAGCCATGGGGCGCCGGTCCTTCCCGGGAATCCTGTCGTCGGCCCCACCCCGCAGGGCCCACGCTAGTCAGCCGGGGGCCGGTCCGCGCGTCGGCGGACCGGCCCGGGTGGACTTCGGGCCTCTCGTTTGGATCATGTCGGGCTCGCGTGCCCCGGCACGCGCATCTGCGGCGTTGTCGTCAATCACCAACGCTCCGCGTTGCCTCAATCCTCCGCCTTGCAGCTGCACGCACCGGACCCCGCTCCCTGATCCGACCTGATCCAAACGAAAGGCCCTAGGGACATCAGGGACGTGAGCGGTGCCGGGCGGGCCGTTCCTCGCGGGCGTGATCCGCGCAGTCGGGGTTCTCGCAGGGGCCCGCGCGCCATACCGGGACGAAGATCCCGAGGGACTTGTGGCGGTGGATCTCGGAGGGGACGGGCTGTTTGCAGGTCGGGCACATGAAAGCGGCCCGCTGGTGGAGGTCACGCTTTTTGCTGTCCATTTACCCACGATAGGCGGGCCCTGATATTTTGGAAAGTCTTGGTCTCTGCTATTCCTCTTCTTTACTCGGCTGACGGCGCATGCTGAGCGTCACCGACACCGCCAGAATGACGACGATCACCGCCAGGCTGATCGGCGAGGGAATCTCCGGGATCGAGGTGCTGATCATCTTGTGGCAGGCCTGGAGGACGAGCTTGACCGCGATGAAGGCGAGGATGACCGCCAGCCCGTGGCTCAGGTAGTGGAACCGGTCCAGCAGCCCCGCCAGCAGGAAGTACAGGGCCCGCAGCCCCAGGATCGCGAAGGCGTTGCTGGTGTAGACGATGAACAGGTCGTCGCTGACCGCGAGCACCGCCGGCACGCTGTCGACCGCGAAGATGAGGTCGGCCGCCTCGATCGCGGCGACCACCGCGAGCAGCGGGGTGGCGATGCGCCGCCCCTCCTTGTGGACGACGAAATGCGTGCCGGAATACTCGTCCTGGACCGGCATGACCTTCCGCAGCGCCCGCACCGCGAAGCTCTTGCCCGGGTCGAAATTCTCCTCCTGGCCGCTGAGGATTTTGTAGCTGCTGTAGAAAAGGATCGCGGCGAAGAGGAACAGGACGAACGTGAAGCGGTTCACCACCGCGACACCGGCGGTCAGGAAGAGCGCCCGGAACACCAGGGCGCCGATGACCCCGTAGAAAAGCACCCGGTGCTGATACTCCCGGGGCACCTTGAAATACGCGAAGATCAGCGCGAAGACGAAGAGGTTGTCGACCGAGAGGCTCTTCTCCAGCAGCCAGGCCGTCGTGTACTCCGTCCCGGCGGTCGTCCCCAGCGTCAGGAAGACGACCCCGCCGAAGATCAGCGCGAGACCCACCCACAGGGCGCTCCACAGCCCGGCTTCCTTGAAGCCGATGACATGCGCCTTGCGGTGCGCCAGGAGGTCGACCGTCAGCGAGACGATGACGGTCACGACGAACACGATCCACAGCCACACCGGTACGTCCACGCCGGATACCTCCCACTCGGGTTTTTACGAGTGTGACCCGCCCGACCCGTTGCCGCCCGCCGGGGAGCGCCGGGTGGCGGCCGCGACCGAGGCCATCAGCTCCCCGTCGAGGAACGAGGGGTCGGCCAGCCGGGTGGCGGCGGCGTAGGAGTTCAGCAGCGCCTTGGTGACCCGCAGCGCGGCCTCCGGGCGGCGCACCACCGGCTTCGCCCAGGCGGCGACCGCGTCGTCCAGCTCCGCATCGGGCACCACCCGCTGGAGCACGGACAGCTCGCGGGCCTCGGCGGCCCCGAAGGCCCGGCCGGTCAGGATCAGCTCGCGGACCCGGGCCGCGCCCACCTCGTGGATCAGCCGGGGCAGCAGCCCGCCCCAGGCGGTCGGCAGCCCGAGCGCCAGCTCCGGCAGCCGGAAGGAGGCGTTCTCCGCGCCGACCCGCAGATCGCAGGCGAGGGCCAGGGCGAACCCCGCGCCGACCGCCTTGCCCCGCACCCGGGCGATGGTCACCGCCCGGCCGCCGGAGAGCGCCTCGCAGACCCGGCGGGCCTTCTCCCCGGCGACCCGGATGCCCCGGCCCCTCGGGTCCTCCTCCAGCCACTGGCCGAACTCGGTGCGGTCCCCGCCCAGGCAGAAGTCGTCCCCCGCCCCGCTGAGCACCAGCACCCGCACCTCCGGGTCCGGGACGGCGACGACGTCCAGCAGCTCGTCGAGCATCGCCTCGGTCACCGCGTTCCCGGTCTCGGGCGCGTTCAGCTCCACGTGCAGGACGGCGCCCTCGCGCCGGGTGCGTACCGTCGTGGGGCGGTCGTTCGAGGTCAGGAAGTCGGGCAGCGAGAGCTTCACAGCGCCACACCCAGCGAGGTGATCCGCCGGAAGACCATCCGGGAGGCGTACACCGGTGGCGATACCGTACGCAGGGTGGGGAAACGGTCCAGCATCCGTGCCAGCAGGGTCCGCGCCTCCAGCTTGGCGAGCGCCGCGCCCAGGCAGTAGTGCACCCCGCCGCCGAAGGTGAGGTGGCTGCCGCCGCGCAGGATGTCGAAGCCGCCCGGGTCCGGGTTCCGCCGCGGATCGTGGTTGGCCGCTCCGTACAGGACGTGGATCATGCTGTCCTTCTTGATCGGGACGCCGGCCAGAACGGTGTCCTCGGCGGCGATCCGGGTGTTGATGTGGATGGGCGGGTCGTAGCGCAGCACCTCGTCGACGGCCGCGTCGATATGCTCCGGGTGCTCCCGCAGCCACGCCCACCGGCCGGGCTCGGTCAGCAGGGCGGTCATCGAGGAGAGCAGCGTCGCGGTGGTCTCCAGCGAGGCGATCGTGACGAACATGGTGAGCCGGTAGAGGATCTCGTCCGCCCGCTTCCGGTCCGGCTCCATCGCGTCCCAGGTGTGGATCCAGCCGGTCAGCACGTCGTGGCGGGGCTCGGCGCGGCGACGGGCGACCAGCCCGGTGAAGTAGGCGCGCAGCGCCAGGGTCGCCTCGGCGGAGACGGCGAGCTGCGACTTGGTGGGCAGCAGTTCCTGGGCGAAGACCTGGTTGTGGGTGATCTCCAGGATGTGCGGATAGTCCTCGGGCGGTATCCCCAGCCAGGAGCCGACGGTGCTGACGGGCAGCTGCTCGCTGACCGTGGAGACGAAGTCCGCCTCGCCCCAGCGGAGCTTCTCCGCCAGCTCGTCCAGCAGCCGGTCGGCGTCGCGCTTGACCTCGGGGGCGAGGCGTTCGATGGTGGACCGGTCGAAGAGGTTGCCGAGCGAGCGGCGCTGGCAGGTGTGCTCGGGGGCGTTGAGCCGGGCGAGGGTGGTGGTCATCTCCCGGGTCGCGATCGCGTCCCACTGCTTGGAGTCGTCCTGCCGCTCCTGCCAGGCGAGGTCGGGGGCGAGCCAGTTACGGCCCCGGAGCACCTGGCTGCAGGCGTCGAAGCCGGTGACGAAGTAGCCGTTCCACGGAGCGCGGACGACGTCACCCATCGTCCGCAGCTCCGCGAGTATTCCGTACGGATCGGCCTGGCCTTCCGGGCAATTGAGTCTGCGGAGCAGACCGATGACCGCGCGCCGACCGTCCGGGGTCCTGTCTGTACCGCCAGTGATGCTCACGCAGAGTTCCTCGACCTAGGCCCATGGTTACCGACCTGAACCTACCCCTCCGGATATCCGCGCCAAGCATCGATCTCTGTTGCCCCCGTCACATGCAATCGTCACAAATGCCCGTTGTCATACGTGAATTGTCGGCCCGTGAGTCATACGCGGAACACGTCGAGGAACGAACTCCACCAGCCCTTCTGCTTCTTGGCGGGCTCGGGTGCGTGACGGGGCGTCACCGGCGGTGCGGAGGAGGCGTTCCGGTACGGGTCGGGGAGCTGGGCCGAGGTCTGCGCCGGCGGCTGCGCCCCGGGGCCCGTACGCCGTGCGGCCGTCGGCGTGAACCGTACGGGCAGCGCGATCAGGGCCCGGTGGAAGGGGCCCGGCCGCCAGGCCACGCCCGAGGCGGGCACGGCCAGCGAGAGGTCCGGGACGGTGTTGAGGATCTTCTCGATCGCGGTCAGCGCGATCAGCGTCGCGGGCGACTTGGCCGGGCACACGTGCGGGCCCGCCCCCCAGGCCAGATGCGCGCCCTTGCTCAGGGTCTGGCGGGCGTCGGTGAGCCCCGGGTCGCTGTTCGCGGCGGCGAAGCTGATCAGCACCGGGGTCTCCGCCTTCAGCACCACCCCGTCCAGCTCGATGTCCCGCACCGGGTAGTGCGTGGCGTAGTTGGCGATCGGCGGGTTGTTCCACAGGACGTCGTCCAGCGCGTCCTCGACGAGCATCCCCGAACCGCGCCGCTCGGGCGCGCCCGGCTGCTCGCCGGCGAGCATCAGCAGCAGCGCGTTGCCGATCAGGTTGCGCTCCGGCTCCACGCCCGCGCCCATCAGCATGACCAGCTGGTCCTTCAGCTCCTCGTCCCGCAGCCCGGCCGGGTGCTGGATCAGCCAGGAGGTGATGTCCTCGCCGGGCTGGCGGCGCTTGATCGCGACCAGCTCCATCAGGCACTCGGTCAGCTCGGCGTTGGCGCGGAGCACGTCCTCGCCGTCGAAGATCGCCGACATCGAGCGGGTCAGCCGGTCGCCGATGTCGCCGGGGCAGCCGAAGAGCTGGTTGAACAGGAGCAGCGGCAGGAGCTTGGCGTACTCGTTGAGCAGGTCGGCGGTGCCGCGCTCGATGAACTGGTCGATCAGGTAGTCGGCGATCCGCTCGACGTCCCGGCTCAGCCGGCTGCTGTTGAGCCGGGCCAGCGACTCGGTGACCGCCTTGCGCAGCCGCAGGTGCTCCGCGCCGTCGGTGAACAGGCAGTTGGGCCGGTAGATCATCATCGGCAGAACCGGGCTGTCCATCGGCACGGCGCCCTCGCGCAGCGCGGCCCAGCGCCGCGAATCCCGGGCGAACAGCGCCGGGTTCTGGAGCACCCGCAGCGCCGCCTCGTGCTGAACGATCAGCGTGGCGTCCACCCCGGGGGCCAGCTCGATGGGCGCGGCGGGGCCGTGGGTGCGGGCCGCGTCGTAGAAGCGGTGCGGATCGGCGGCGAACTCCGGTCCGTACAGCGACGTCTGCTGCTGGTGCATCGGGCACCCGGCGGGGGCGCTGTACGGGGTGGCTCCCGGCTGCGGGTCCATGGCGGCTTCCTCGATGTGATCGCGGGGCCGTCGAAGGCCCCGGCTTCCGGATTCGTTGGGGGTACGTCAGGCCGCGCGCGCCAGAAGGTGGCGGACCAGCGTGATCAGGGCCTGCGCGGAGGACCTCTGGTCCCGGGCGTCGCAGAAGACGACCGGGGTGTCCGGCAGCAGGTCGAGCGCCTCGCGCAGTTCGTCCTCGGCGTGCTGCGAGTACGGGTCGAAGCTGTTGACGGCGACCGCGTACTCCAGCCCGTACGTCTCGACGAGGTCGATGACCGGGAACGTGTCGGCGAGCCGCGCCGGGTCGACCAGGAGCAGCGCCCCCAGCGAACCGCGCGCCATGTCCTCCCACAGCTCCACGAACCGCTGCTGCCCCGGCGTACCGAACAGGTAGAGCACCAGCTCGTCGCTGAGGGTGAGCCGCCCGAAGTCCAGGGCGACCGTCGTCGTCTTCTTGTCGGGCGCCCCGCGCAGATCGTCGACCTGGGCCGCGGCCTGGGTCATCCGCTCCTCGGTGCGCAGCGGGGTGATCTCGGACAGCGTGCCGATCAGTGTCGTCTTGCCCACCGCGAAGTGCCCGACGACGAGGATCTTCGCCGCGCGCTGCACCGCGTCCGGCACATAGATGCTCTCAGCCGAACCGGACTTGGAGTCCATGCAACACCTCTTCGAGGATCTTCCTGTCAACGAGCTGGGCCGGCGGCGGCGCCTTGCGGCGCAGCAGGTGTCCCTGCTGGTGTAAATCCTGGAGCAGCAGACGGGCCACCCCGACCGGCAGGCCGAGGTGGCCGGCGACCTCGGCCACCGACAGATAGCCGCCGGAGCACAGTTCCCAGATCGCCCTGACCTCGGGGCTGGGGCTCGGCGGCGGCTGGCTCTCGGGGGCGAGGGTGACCAGGGTGACGAGGGAGAGATCCTCCGCGTCGGGCAGTCCCCGCCCGCCGGTGATGACGTAGGACCGGACGAACCCGCTGCTGACCTGCTGCTCCTCGCCCGGCGCCGTCATATCTCGCTGTCCGCGTGTCGGCGGGGCGGGGTGGTCATCGCCTTCCCCAGCGCGGTGACCTGCTGCTGCATCCGGAAGGACATCGCCTCCATGTCCACGTCGGCGGCGGCGGTGGCGGCGAGGTAGGCGCCGGTGCCCGCGGCGATGAGGAAGATCCAGCCGTCCTCGTACTCCAGGAGGGTCTGCCGCCACCTGCCCGGGTCACGGGTTCCGATGAAGGGGGCGACGGCCCGGCTGAGGGACTGCATGGAGCTCATGGCCGCGGCGACGGTCTCCGCGTCGTCCCGGCCGATCTCGCTGGAGTTGGCGAGCAGCAGACCGTCGGCGGACACCAGGATCGCGTGCCGGGCGCCGGGTACCTGGAGCAGGTCGTTGAGCACCCAGGACAGATCGGGGTTCACTGGAACTCGGGTCCTTCCGTCGTCGTCGTGTCGCGTCCGGACCGGGTGCCGCGCTGGAACGCGCCGAGTCGGGAGGCGGTCTCCTCGTTGCTGCGCACGGGCTGCGGTTCGGCCGAGGGCACCGCGGCGACCGGGCTCTTGCGACGACGCTTCGGCAGCCCCCCGGCGGTGGTGGTGATCTGGGCCAGCGGCTGGGTGGCGGTGTCCGGCTGGGGGGTGGGCGGGAAGAGCGGGGTGGGCGCGGGGGCCTGCGGCTGGGGCTGGTTCTGGGCCTGGCTGTGATTCTGGGCGTGCGCGTGGTTCTGGGCCTGAGCCTGGGCCTGCCACTGGTCCGGCTGGCGGCCCTGCGGCGCCGGGGCGAGCGCCGCTTCGGCCTCGCCCGGCGCGGCGGCGGGCGGCGCCTCGGTGGTGAGCAGTTCGTCGGGGATGAGGACCACCGCGCGTACGCCTCCATAGGGGGAAACGGAGTCCACCGAGACCCGGAAGCCGTAACGGGCGGCGAGCATCCCGGAGACGGCGAACCCGAACTGCGGCGGAATACCGAGGCTGGAGACGCTGATCGCGGCCTGGGGCGAGAGGAGGGCCGCGGCGCGGTCCTTCTCCTCCTGGCCCATGCCGAGACCGGCGTCGTCGACGATGAGGCAGACGCCCGTCGGCACGGCCTGGATGTTGATCTCGACCGGGGTGCCGGGGGCGGAGTAGTTCGTGGCGTTGGCGAGCAGCTCGGCGAGGACCACGGCGACCGGTTCGACGGCGCGGCTGACGACGGAGAAGTTCACCTGGCCGTTGACCCGGACCCGGTCGAAGTGCCGGATACGGCCCTGGGCGCTGCGGGCCACGTCGAAGACGGAGGCCACGGTCTCGCGCCGGCCGAGCCAGCCGCCGCAGAGCACGGCGATGCCCTGGGCGCGGCGGCCGAACTGGCTGTTGGCGTGGTCCATGGCCATCAGATCGGCGAGGATCCCGGGATCGTCGCCGTACTTGCGCTGGGCCTTCTCGATCACGACCTGCTGCTCGTCGGCGAGGCCCTGGAGGGTGCGGACGGCGGCCTTGAGGACGGCCTTCGTCTCCTCCTCGGCGTCCTTGCGGACCTCCGCGAGCTCGGCGGACTGACGCTGGAGCAGCGTGTTGTGGACGACGTGGAGTTCGTCCCGCTGGTGCAGGAGGGCGTCGCGCTCCTGGCGCAGCTCGGCGTGGTTTCGGCGCAGCTTGACGTTGGTCGCGCGAGCGCGCAGAACGGCACCCACGGCGACCAGGGCTACGACAACCAGCGCCCAGATGACGGGGCCCTGTGGAAATGTCATGAGACTCACTTCAAGTGCCATGGCGGAAACGGCTTGACACCCCGTCAGGCGGCACGCAGCCAGGGCTCGTTCGCCACGACCGTGCGCCGCTTCGGGAGGTGCCCCTCCGAAGGTGGGGCCGAGGAATCCATTCCTCCCGGAATGCCCCCATACGCCATCAGCCCACTGGAAGTAAGATGATCTTATCACCGGCCGCACGAGGAAATGTCAAGGCCGCCACGCCCGCTGCCACTTGACGCAGAATGTTCACGTTGCGGAGATGTGGAGGAGGGGGTTCCGGCTCGACTCCCTTCATGCATTCGGGAGTTGGGGGCTGGGGGGAGGGTGGTTGGGGTGGCTGGGCCGGGAGCGGCGGTGCTGGTGCACGGGCTGTACCACCGACCGGAACACTTCGACCCGGTGGCCGACGGGCTGCGGGCCGCGGGCGTCGACGTGGTCGTACCGGGATTGCACCGGGGGTCGCTGGCCGCCGACACGGAGGCCGTGCAGGACGCAGTCGACGCGCTCGCCCAGGCGTACGGGAGGCCTCCGGTCGTCCTCGGCCACTCCTACGGCGGCTCGGTGATCACCGGTCTGCGCGGAGCGGCACACCTGGTCTACCTGGCCGCCTTCGTACCGGACGCCGGTGAGAGCGCGGCGGGACTGGGCGGGGCCTCCGCAAAGCTGCGGGCGGCCGTCGTGCCCGGTGGTCCGGACGGGGCCACCTCGCTCCACCCGGGGCGGGCCGCCGACGTCCTCTACGCCGACTGCCCCAAGGGCGCGGCCTCCCGTGCGGTGGAGCTGTTGCGGCCGCAGGCGCCCGGGTGCGGCCGCGGGATCCCGGAGCGGCAGGCCTGGAAGGACACCGGGTCGACGTACGTCGTCTGCGCGCTGGACCGGGCGATCGACCCCGGGCTGCAGCGGAGTATGGCCGCGCGCTGCGGATCCGTCCGGGTATGGCGGACGGGTCACTCGCCCTTCGTCTCACGGCCCGGGCTGGTCGTCGATCTCGTACGGGAACGGATCACCGGCCCTTCGGCGGACGGCTGAGCTCGTCGGCGGGGGCGCTGTGCGACGCCGACGCTGACGTCGCCGCTGTTGCCGCCGTCGCCGCTGTTGCTGTCGTTTCTGCCGTTGCTCAGGAGGTGCCGGTGGATGCGCGGGTCTCCAGGGACCAGGGGTGGCGGCGGACGGTGTCGGGGGCCGTGCGGTCCGCGAGGATGTCGCAGAGCAGCTCGGCGCAGGCGCGGCCGTACGCGGCGGGGCGCAGGTCGACGGCGGTGACGGGCGGCTCGGCGCCCCGGGTGGCGGTGCCGTCGACGCAGGACGCGACGAGCAGGCCGGTGCCGCTGGCCCTCGCGTTTTCGGGAGGCCCTGTGGCTGCGCCGCCTCCGCCGGTGGTGCCGACCTCGCGGCCGAGGGCCGCCGCCGCGCGCAGGACGCCCGGGGCGGATCCGTCCGGGGCGCAGATCACGGCGTCGACGGCCGGGTCGGCGGTGAGCAGCGCCCGGGTGGTCGCCTCGGCCTCCGCCGGGGTCGCGGCGAAGGGCACGGTGCGCAGCGCCACCTCCACCCCGTGGGCCCGCCCCCAGGACCGGGCCGTCGCGCGCAGGGCGGTCGCCCAGGCGGAGGAGCCGGACGGGGCCAGGAGCGCGGGGCGGCGGGCGCCGCGTTCGGTGACATGGTCGAGGAGGGCGGTCAGCGAGGCGGCGTTGTCGCAGACCACGGCGCCGCTGGGGCCGGTGGCCGGGCCGAGGTAGCGCTCGCCGGTCACCACCGGGACGCCCGCGTCGAGCAGCCCGGGCACCGCGCTGTCGCCGGGCTCGGGGTCGATCACCAGCAGCCCGTCGACGCGCGAGGCGATCCGCCCGCCCGCCGCGCCCGAGGGGGCGAGCAGCACCATGTCGAGCCCGTCCTCCTGGGCGCGCTCCACCGCACCGAAAGCGAGATTCATGTAGTAGTCCAGCCGGGTCGCGGTGGCCGGCAGATGCAGGCCCACTGCCCCGGTGCTGGCGCGACGCAGCCGCCGGGCGGCGCTGTTGGGGCGGTAGCCGAGATCCTCCGCCACCGCGCGGACCCGGTCCCGGGTGGCTTCCGCGACCCGCCCCGAGCCCTGGAGGGCGTCCGAGACGGTGCTCTTGGAGACCCCGGCGGCGCGGGCTACGTCGAGCAGGGTCACGGTCCGGGAGGTCACGGGGGTGAAGTCTAGACGCTGGCCGACAGGCAGGCCGGAGGGTTGCCGGCACGGTCCGGCCGGGGTAGGTTAGTCGGGGCCGGCCGGACCGTTCGGCGCCCGCGCCAGCCCCC
>NZ_JBHXJG010000096.1:0-25551 GCF_042723425.1 Streptomyces sp. NPDC058375
CCTGCGTGGACTGCTTGACGGTCTGATCAGCACGACCATGTGCTGCGGCGGCCCCCGCCTACGGGGGTCCGCTCAGGAACCGCCACCGGTAGCGGGAGACTTCTTCGCGGACTCGGGAATCTCCTGGTCGGCGCGGAGGGCCTTCCACAATTGGGTGACCTGCGGCTCGGCGGCGACCACGCGGTTGGGGTCCTTGGTGTCATAGCGCACCGGCAGCATGATGGTCTCCATCGACGCCGGGTCGATGCCGTTCATGGAGCGGGCGAACTCGGCGAGCTTGGTCAGCGATGCGAGCTCCGAGTCGGTGGTCAGCGAGCCGGTCGCGGAATTCGCGATCTTGTACGCCTTGGTGGGGCTGCTGAGCAGGTCCTGCTTCTTGATCTCGCTGAGCAGCGCGAGCATGAACTGCTGCTGCAGCCCGATGCGCCCCAGGTCGCTGCCGTCACCGATGCCGTGCCGCGTCCTTACGAAGGCGAGCGACTGGGTTCCGGTCAGACGGTGGGCGCCCGCTTCGAGTTCGAGCCCGCTGGCCTTGTCGTGGATCGGCTCGTCGATGGTCACGGTGACCCCGCCGATCGCGTCCACCAGGTCCTTGAAGCCCGCGAAGTTGATCTCCATATAGTGGTCGATGCGAATCCCGGACATCTTCTCGACCGTCTTGACCACACAGCTCGGACCGGCCTGCGAGTAGACCGAGTTGAACATGACGCGGTCGGCGGCGGAGACGGACGAACCGTCGGCCTTGGTGCACTCGGGCCGGCTCACCAGCGTGTCGCGGGGGATGGAGACCGCGGTCGCCTTCGCGCGGCCCTCGGGTATGTGGACGACCATCGCGGTGTCGGAGCGGGCGCCGCTGACGTTGCCGCCGCCGCCCAGGTCCTTGTTCTCCGCACCGGCACGCGAGTCGGAGCCGAGGACGAGAAGGTTCTGACCGCTGGTGGGGAGCTTCTCCGGGCGGTCCTCGCCGAGCGCCTTGTTCAGGTCGACTCCGGTGATGTTGGAGTCCAGGCGGTGGTAGAGCCACCACGCTGTGCCACCCGCGAGCAGGAGGAGAGCCACCAGACTCCATCCGATCCACCGGCGTACGCGCTGTCCGCGAGTTCGTTCCCTGCCGCGTCTGCGGCCCCCGCCTTCACGGGTGGCGCGTCGGCCGTGCGTTGCGGTGGCTTCGCTCATACTGTTCGATTCCTCTGGCCCGGACGAAGGGCACACCGGACTGGTGTGCCACCTGGGGGGTGAATAGCCTCTTCCGCCTGCGCGTTGACGCGAGCTGGGGAAGTCCGTCCGTACGTCGAGAGATCGAACCGGGCCGTGGGGTGCGGCGGTCCGAGCTGCGCACGGTCACACGGCGTGGGGTGTCGCGATCGCCTCAATCGGACAGCCGTCCGAGAACTATAGACAGACTTCGCACCTACGGTCGGGTACGGAGAAACCTCTGCCCTGTGTCGATCATCACGTGATCGTAAGTTGTCACACTCGTGCTGCCGCATAAAAACTCCGCGAGGAGCGGGGCGGGTGGGTTGGTGAGCCGTCGGGAGTTGGTTAGCCGACTGTTCACCTTCCGTCACTCTCCGTTTCCAATGGTAATCGGATTGTGTGATTCTTTAAGATTCATTTAAGCTGCGCAGCGCTAGATGTGCGCAGTTGGTGAACGAACTGTGGGCATCCCGCCCCCAGCGACCGCGAGAGCGGCGCGTCGGGGCTGTGCTGGACGTCCACGGCTGAGGGGTTATGGGGAAGAGGAAGCTGTCTCTGCGAGCTGTGCAGAAGCTCACCTGCAAGAAGCGTGACGCCTGGTGGACCGTGCTCCTGGTCGATCCGGTCGCCACCAGGGTGCTCATCCGCATCGCGCGCTTCGGGTTCATCACCCCTAACGGCGTTACCTGGGCAGCCCTGTTCGTCGGCCTCGGCTCCGCGGGCTTCTTCCTCCGCGGTGACACCCAGTCGCTCATCATCGGAGCCGCGCTCTACCACGTCAGCTTCATCCTGGACTGCATCGACGGAAAGCTGGCCCGCCTCAAGGGGAACGGCACGGTCTTCGGTGGCTGGCTGGACTACGTCTTCGACCGCATCCGTGTCCTCTTCTGCGCGCTCGCCCTGATGGGCGGTCAGTACCTCCGCAGCGAGAGCGCCTGGTACCTGATCGCTGCCCTGGTCGTCGTCTTCCTCGACATGCTCCGGTACGTCGACGCCCTCCAGATCTACAAGATGCGCATGTCGATGCGTACGAAGATCGAGAAGCTCAAGGAGGCCAGGCGTGAGGCCGAGGACGCCGAGGAGCCGGGAGTCGTCTTCATGGAGGACCTTCTCCGGGAAAATCCCGGTGTCGAGGCCGACCTCCTCAAGCAGCAGGCCGAGAACGTCGTGGACCTGCACGCCCAGTTCCGCGACCGCTTCCCCTGGTACACACGGCTGCGCCAAGCGCTGCTGCGCAGCAGGATGCGGCCGCACCTCATCAGCGGCATCGAATTCCAGATGTTCATCTTCATCGTCGGTCCACTGATCGGCCAGATCCTGTGGGCCACCGCCGTCTCCGCGGTGCTGCTCGGCCTCTTCGAGCTGGTCATCATGTACAAGTTCTGGCTCTCCACCCGCGACTTCACCCGGGTGGTCGAGGAACTGGCCCCCGAGCCCCTCGTCGCCGTGGGCAGTGTCGCCAGCCATCTCCACGCCGGCCGTCACCGCAGGGGTGGCGACGAGCCCGCATACGACCCGGTGACCGTCGCGGGCGTACCGGTGGAGCAGCGCTTCCCCGCCCCGGAGCCGTACGAGGACCCGGGCTTCCAGCCGTACCCCGAACCCCGTCACGACGTGGGCTTTCGCTACGACGAGCAGGACGGACACGCCTCGCCGGGGGCCGGCTACGCCGCGGACCCGGTCTTCCACCCTCCCGGCCCGCATGCTGAGGTGCGCTGGGCGGAGGCCGAGGGGTGGCGGCGATGAGTACTCCCGCACCGGCCGACCAGTACCGCGTCTCCATCGTCATCGGCGCGTTCAACGCGAGCGCCACGCTCGGGCGCGCCCTGGACTCGGCGCTGCGTCAGACCCACCCGCAGGTCGAGGTGATCGTCGTCGACGACGCCTCCACCGACGGCACGCTCGCTGTCGCCCGGCAATACGCCGCCCGCGACGGGCGAGTACGCATCATCGGGCGCGAGAGCAACAGCGGCGGGGTCGGCGCACCCCGCAACAACGGCATCGCCGTGGCCACCGGTCAGTACCTGATGTTCCTCGACGCGGACGACGAACTGCCGCACAAGGCCTGCGAGTCGCTCCTCCAATCGGCGCTCGCCACCGGCGCCGAGATCACAGCGGGCCGCGCTTTGCGGGTCAACCTCGCCAAGGACGAGGTGACCGTCTGGCAGCCGCAGCTGTACGGCACCAGCCGGACCGTAGAGGGCGGCCTGCGTGCCATGCCCGAACTGTTCGACGACCCGATCGCCGCGGCCAAGCTCTACCGGCTGGACTTCCTGCTCGACCAGGGCATCCGCTTTCCGGAAGAGCTCTACTTCGAGGACACCTACTTCTCGACCGTCGCCTGGTACTGCGCACGGATGATCACCCTGCTCCCCGTCCCCGTCTATCGGTGGATCTGGGAGCGTGAGAGCGACGCCCCGTCCATCACCAACCGCCGGGGCGAACTGCGCAGCATCCGCGACCGCGTACTGGTGCACCAGTACGCCGACGCCTTTCTGCTGCGCAACGGCGCGCGGGACCTGCTGGCCCACAAGGCGGCGAAGTTCCTCTCGCACGACCTGCGGCTGTATACCCCCGAACTCCGGTCGGGTGACGCCCAGTTCCGGAAGGGGTTCGCCAACCTCGTCGCACCGTACCTGCAGTCCATGCCGCTCGATGTCTACGATCTCTGCGGACCGCTGGAGCGCGTCCGCGCGTTCACCATGATGCACGGCCGGGTCGACCTCGCCCTGACCGTCTCCGACTACACCCAGAGCCGCAGCGTGCTCAGCTCGGACCTGGTGGAGCGCGACGGGAGGGTCTACTGGTCGGCGGCATTGCTGGGCCGGCCGGACGCCGAACGGTTCCTGGACGTCACGGACCTCGACCTCAGCGACAACAGCCTCTCCGACGCCCGGCTGTTCAATCAGGCCACCCTGGTCGACATCCAGGGCGGCACCCTCCATGTGACCGGATGGATCCGCAACCAGTTCGGCCGGGTGGGACCGAAGGACAAGCTGGAGCTCACCGCGGTGTTGCGTCGCCGCAGCACCAAGGCGGACCACGTCTTCGACGTCAAGGGCATCGACGTCGACGAGGAGTTCATCCGCTACCACACCACTGTGGACCTGGACGCGACGCTCGGCACAGCTGGTCCCCCCGGCAACTGGAACCTCTTCGTGCAGATCAGGCACGGCGGGGAACGTGCCACCACCACCGTCGCTGTCACGGGCGTCGACATCGAGCAGCAGCGCTATCGCGGGCGCGACGGATCCTACGAGATCTACCGGACGATCAGCGGCAACCTCGCCCTGCGCCCGGAGACCAAGGAGACGCTGACCACCGATCACCCGCGCGGTACCCCGTGGCTGTGGTGGGAGGGCAAGCCCGCCCAGAGCCCCCCCGAGCGGTCGACGGAGTACGCCGCGTCGCTCGTGGTGCACTGCCACAACGACGAGTATCACCTCTACGAATTCCTCAGCTCGCTGCTGGCGCAGCGCGAGTTCGCCGCCACCCAGGTCATCCTGGTGGACGACGGCTCCACGGACGCCACGGCCGCACAGTTGGCCCAATTCTCCTCGTTCCACGCCAACGTCGAGGTGGTCAGCCAGATCGCCCTGGGGCAGCGCTCCAGCTACGACAACGGGCTGAGCCATGTCCGGGCGCCCTACGTGACGTTCGCCCGAGCCCAGGACGTCCTGGGCGAGAACTGCTTGGGCCGGCTGGTCGCCGCCGCACGCCGGGTCAAGGCCGACGTGGCGGTCGGGGACCTGGACAGTTTTCCCGGACCGCGCCGGTTCGGCGACGAGCCGTGGCAGCGCTACTTCGAGCGGGACGCCCCCCGGGCGGAGGGGCTCGACGACGCCCCGTACTTGATCTTCTCCACCGAGCTGGGCGGGAAACTGTTCAGGACGTCGCTGCTGCGCAAGCATGGTCTGCGCACCGGCCACGGGCCGGGCTTCGAGGGCGCCTGGCTCACCGTGCCCGCGGCATTGCTGGCGCGCACGGTGACCACCGCGCCGACCGCTGTCTTCTTCGAACGGGATCCCGAGCGACGGGATTCGCTCTTCGACCTGACATGGAACGACCCCGTCAAGACCGAGGAGCTGATCCGGCTCTGCCGACACGTCACCCAGCTGTCGCGACGGCTGAGTCCCCGGAACGCCAGGCTCGCGCTGCGCTTCGTGGTGCGCTCGATGCAGCCCCATCTGCGCAACATCCACCGGATCATGAGCCGCATGGAGATCGCCGGCATCTTCCCGGTGCTCTGCGACATCTATGCGCGGATACCCGATGAGCTGATCCTCACGTACGCGGCGGTCCCGATGGCCCGGCTCCAGCACCACGCCGTCCGCACCGGCGACTACGAGCTGTTCTGCGATCCGTACAGCAAGCCCGAGTACCGGCCGGATCTGCTGATCGACGACGCCGGCATGCACCGCCGCCTTGTCCGGGACCGCGTCGAGACCACCCTGCTGCGGGTGGAACGGCAGAAGGCGGTCCTGGAGACCCTCGTCGCCGACGGGGAGCACATCCGGTTCGAGGGACTCCTGGTGCTCGGTGGCGTCGACATCAGTGAGCTCTTCAGTAACCGCCTGGAACTCGTGCTGAGCGACGGAGCCGATGAGGTGCCCCTCACCGTCGAGCAGGTCTACCGGCGCGACCGCTGGCGGGCCCGTAAGGAACAGGACTGGTACGCAGGCTGGCGCGCGGTGGCCCGGCCCGGTGACCTGAGCCGCCTTTCCAACCGCGACCTCACGCTGCGGCTGCGGGTCCACGAGGGGGAGCGGCAGCAGGACGTGCCGGTGGAAGCCCGGCAGATGCTGCACCGGTTCAAGGGCGTACACCGCCTCGGGCGCGCCCGCATGCGCCTGACCATCGCCGCCGACGAGACCGTTACCCTCCGCCGCGTCAGCGGCGCTCTGCACAAGACGCGGTTCGCCCTCGGCCGGCTGCGGGAGGAGCTGCGCAACTCCCTTCCCGGCAGGAATGGTTGGCGTACCAGGCTGCTGTACTGGCTGATGTACCCGAAACTGCACGGCAAGGACATCTGGATCATCGGAGAGCGTGAGGACACCGCGCAGGACAACTCGTACCACCTGTTCAAGTGGATCAGGGAGAACGAACCCAGGCGCAAGGTCTACTACGCCATCAACGGTGACGCGCCGGACCGCCAGAAGATCGACCACCTGGGCCGGGTCATCGACCGGCTCTCGTGGAGGTACCGCGCCTATCTCCTGCACGCCACCCGGCTGATCAACGCCTACGACCTGGAGGCCTACCTCGGCTTCCCCGGTCTGTCCAAGCGAGCGTTCCTGCGGGGATACGGAGATCTGCTGCGCTACAAGCGGGTCTTCCTCCAGCACGGCGTGGTCTACAACGACGTCGTCCAGTCCATTCACGCCCAGGTCACCAACGTCGACATGGTGCTCACCACGGGGCGCAGCGAGCGTGCCTACTACGCGGAGCACTGCGGTTACGGATACGACCGGGTGGCGGCCACCGGGCTGCCGAGGTACGACGCGCTGACCCCGGCCCCCGGACCTCGCAAGATCCTCGTCATGCCCACGTGGCGGCGGGACATCGTGGCGCCCTCGTACAACAAGGCGGCCAAGCCCGAGACCCCGTTCGCCGCGTCCGAGTACTACCGGTTCTTCTCCGCCCTGTTGCGGGACGAGAGGCTGCTGGAGGCGCTCCAGTACTACGCGGTCGAGCTGGAGTTCATGCCGCACTACGAGATCCGGCCCTACTTGAAGCACTTCCGGATCGACCACCCGTCGATCACGGTCTCCTCGACCGGCCGCGACGTACAGCTGGCGATGCGGGAGTGTTCGATGCTCGTCACCGACTACTCATCGGTGTTCTTCGACGTCGCGTACATGGGCAAGCCGATCGTCTACACGAACTTCGACGACGAGGCGTTCTACAGCAAGCACTACAAGCGCGGCTACTTCGACCTCGCGCGGGACGGCTTCGGACCGGCGTGCGGCCGGGTCGACCAGGCGGTGGACGAGATCATCGCGTCGATCGCCCGCGACTTCCAGGTGGAGCCCGAGTACCGCCGCCGGGCCGAGGAGTTCTTCGTCCTGCGGGACACCAACAACTGTCGACGGGCCTTCGACGTGATCGACTCCATGGACGCCGCCGCGGGCGGCGACCCGGGGCGCATGTCGGCCCCGCTCGTCATGGGACGGCCCACCGATCACCAGAAGGAACGTGTTTAGGGGATGCGGCACTTGAGAGTCTTTCTGGCTGGTGACTCCAGCGTGACGAGCCGCCCGCGCAGCATGGCCCCGATGACCGGCTGGGGCCAGGTTCTCCAGATCTTCATCCAGAACGCCGAAGTGGTGAACGCCGCACGCGCCGGAGCCAGTTCACGCAGCTTCGTCGAGCGCGGCCGGCTCGACTGGATCCTGGAGAACATCGGGCCCGGCGATCTTCTGCTGATCTCGTTCGGACTGATCGACATGAAGCCCGGCGACGGGCGCTTCACCGAACCGTTCGGCGACTATCAGTGGTATCTGCGCAAGTACGTGCTCGGGGCGCGGGCGCGGGGAGCACATCCGGTGCTGGTGACCAGCCACGAGCGGCGCGTCTTCGACGATCACGGCAACATGCGTCGCCCACTCGGCCTCTACCCGATGGCCATGCGGGAAGTGGCGGCGGGCCTGTCCGTTCCGCTCATCGACCTCAACGCGTGGAGCGTCAACTGGTGGCGCCAGGCCGGTGCGGAGGGGACCAAGCGGCTCTTCCTCTACACGGAGCCCGGGGAGTACGCCAATTTCCCCGACGGGATCGCCGACAACACCCACCTCCGCGGTCACGGCGCGGTGGAGTGCGCGCGATTCGTGGCGGACGAGATGTGCGCCCAGGGTGTGCTCACCCCGGTCCACTTCCGGAACCTGGAGGCCAAGGTACCGGAGACCGCGGTGGAGTTCCTCGACGACGATGACTTCGAACGACTGACCAAGTCCCGGGTCGGCTCCGGCGCCGCATCCCAGGAGAGGAGAGAGGTGCTGCTGTGAACGACTGGTATCCGCTCGTACGAGCCTGGGTCGCCCACCCCCAGATGCCCCATATCGGCGGCACATTGGATCTGTTCTCCGATGTGGACCCGTCGCTGCCCCTCGTGCCGGGACAGGAGTTCGGCCTCGCACTGTCGGTGACGCCGGTCGGCGGCGCCTACCGTACCTACGGGTACCTGCTCGACGACCTGCTCGGCGATCACGCCACGATGGTGCGCCACCCGGGCATGAGTCACCTGAACAACGGGCGGTACGCCACGTACGCCGCAGGCACCGAACCGCGCACGGTCAACTGCGTCGTGCGGATCGCCGACGACGCCGCCGAGGGCAGTGTGCTGCTGCCTCGGGTGATCATCGGGCTGATGACGGTCCAGGGCGACAAGCTGATCCCCTCCACGGCGATCTCGGACGCGGGGTTCCGGGTGCGGCGCCATGTGCTGGCCGGACAGAGCATGACCCTGCGGCAGGGCGGGCGCGCGCTGCTTCCGGCCGGCCACAGCCCGGCGGAAGGGCTGCGGTTCGTCGGAGTGGGGATCGCCCGGTACGGGCTGCTGACTTGTACCGCCGACGGCGGCGTCACGTACGAGGCCGACCCCGAACACCTGGGATACGACCGCTTCGAACTCTGTTATGAGAATTCGCGCGGTCATCGGGTGTGGTCGGAAGTTACCGTGCATATCGGCGACTTCGGAGCTTCACCGGGTGCTGTCGCGGACCATTCCTGACCTCCGTCAGTTCAGTGTGACCGTACCGGCCTGGGCGGAGAAGAGAGAGCCGCCCGTACTCATGGACACGTGCACTTCGTAGTTCCCTGGACGCGCATTGGCGAGGTTGATCCCTTTGTAGCCCGAGGTGGCGAAGTAGGCAAAGTCATAATTACTGAAGTCGCCACGGCGGATATGCCCGCGGATGGCGGCGGGCTTACGTGACATGCCGAGCCGGAAAGAGTAGATGGACTGCTCGCCGCGCAGCACCAGGTAATAATTTGCGTGCCCGTGCTCGGCCGCCTCTATTCCGTGGACGAAGAACGTTCCTTCCACGTGGAACGTTCGCTCCTTGAGCCAGGTGTTCTCGACGGAGAAAGCCGTCTCCTGGGAGTACTGGCCAAGAATGGGGCGTCGTAGGAGTCGGACCTTGTGCTTGTCTCCGATCAGTGATATCTCGGTGCCTCCGAAAGGGCGCCGGATATCGAAGGGGCGGCGCGCCGAGAGGGGTGTGCGTCGGTCTATGCCTTCGGTAGGGCTCTGTATGCGTATCGATAGGTCGTATGCACCGGCTGGTATTTCGTTCACCAGGATCCCCTTGGGGCTCTCCGGTTCGAAACCACCGTCAGGATAGTCGCAGGCGAATCGGTCGAAATAGAGACTGTAGAGGTGTTTGGCCTCGGTCGAGGAGAGCGGGAACTCCCAATGGCGGTTGCCCGGACCCTCGGCTATCAGACTCTTCACCGGTCGCCCGACAGCGTGGGGCGGCTCGCCCGGAAGAAAGGCATGGCCGGTGAGGAGCAGCCCGGCACCGCGGATGTCCTGCTTGGTGAGCACGGCGACCATCTGGTCCGACTGGCGCAACTCGGCCAGATACTGGCCACGCTCCACCTCGTTGACCTGCGCATTTCCGTTCTCGATGAAGCCCAGCCGGGGCTCCGCACCCTCAGTCAGCGAGGCCAGTACACCGGTCACGAGCGGCAGGTTGTACCCGGACACCTCGCCGTGCTGACGCACCATCGCCGAGCGGGTACGGATGAAGTTGAAATTGGCGCACCCCCAGAACAGCTCCAGGTGCGGATGGATCTCCTTCGCGTACTGCTCATCGGCCTCGGAGGTGAAGAGGTAGATGTTGTGGCCCTGCCCGCCATAGGCGTTGACCAGGCCGGGGAGCGCTCCGTTCAGCGCGTCCACATGCTGCTGCGGCATTGTCTCGCCGAGCATGTAACGGCCCGTCTCTGCCCGATCGCGAACGTAGTCCCCGATCAGGAACTGGGGCACGACGGAGACGATGTTCCGGTATCCGTATTTCAATCCAAAATACATCGCCGCGCTGCCGCCCTTGGAAACGCCCAGGAGGCTGACCCGGTCGGGGGTGAGCCCGAGACCGGTCATGGTCCGCTCGATCAGACCCGCCACCGCCAACTCGATGCCGAAATCCATGTCCCGGCACAGGTAGTAGCTGTAATGGCCGTCGAAGTCGTCGCGAATCCAGAGGATATTGGCGCGCAGATCGTTCAGCGATTTACCCGCGAAATGATATCCGGCCGGTGCTGCGAAACCGGAGAAGATGACGATCAGATGCTGAGCGTCACCCTCGGCGGGGCGAAATCTGTACTCCACCGGGATCGGGCCGGAGGTGTCTGTGGCGGTCAGCACGCTCCGTCGGTCCGTGGCGGCGGGATTCGGTACGAGAGGAGGGATCGGAGATGCCATGGAGATACCCTTGCCTGCTCTCGTGTGATGTCGGACACGACGTTCCGTCGGGCTTTGGAGTCTATCCGGCTCAGGGGACGCCAGTCGAGTCGGAATATGTTTCCCAGGCTGTTCTGCGGGCATTGGGCGCTGATAGTGTCCACGCGGTCGAGGGGCGTTAGTGATGGGTGATTCCTCCACACCGGCGCGCCCTTTCTCCGGGCGGGTCGGACGGTGGGCCGAGAAGGGGCGACAGAGGGACATGAGCGGACGATGGCCGACCCGTGCGGCGGCGCCGGCCCTCGCGTCACTGCTGTTGGCCGCCTGCAGCGCCGGGGCGCCATCCGAGAGGCCCCGGGGATCCGGGCCGTCGGCTCCTGGGCCCGCCCCGACCGCCCAACGCCTGCCCGACGGAGTGACGTTCACACGAACGACCCGGACTCTCGACGACGGCGCCCCGCTGCGTCTCAGCGTCCTGACGGTGGCCCGCGACGCTCCCGTGCGGATCCGGGCCGAGCACGGCGACGGCGTCGCGCAGGTCGACACCGTGACCGCGCTGGCCCGCAGGGCGGGCGCCGCCGCAGCGGTCAACGGCACCTTCTTCGACGCCGAAGCCCCGCGCGACACCGGCGATCCGCTGGGTCTGTACGTCGCCGGGGGCACCCTGTTGAGCGAGGCGGCCAACGGCCGCACCGCTCTGGTCCTCCCGGCCCGCGACAAGCCCGCCCACATCACCGAACTGAGCTCCGTGAGCCGGGTCACCACGGACCACGGGGTGAGCCGGCCGGTGGACGGAACCAACCGGACGCCCGGCCGGGTCGTCGGGTGCGGAGGCACCGGTGGCGACCGGCTCGGCGGTATCGGGCCGCCGGTCACGGCTCCACGCCCCGCGCAGGTGTGCACGGACCAGGACGAACTCGTCGAGTTCACCACGGAATGGGGGGTATCCACACCCACCGGCGTCCGGGGCAGCGTCGAGGCCCTGCTCGATGCCCGATCCACCGTGACCGGTCTGCGCAGCCCTGCGGGCGGCTCCCTGCCCCAGGACGGCCGGAGCCTCATCGGCACCGGCTCCGCGGCCCACTGGCTCCGGGAAAACGCCCGGACCGGTCATGGCCTCACGGTGTCCGTCACCATGGCGGACCGGGAGGGGCGGGAGGTGCCCATCGAGGGATCCTCCGTACTCGGCGCGGGCCCGGCCCTCGTCCGCTCCGGCCGCATCATGATCAACGCCGCCGCCAACGGTGTCTCTGCCGGGGCGTCCGGCACCCGTGCCCCGCGCACCGTCGCTGGTATCCGTGCCGACGGTGCCCTGCTCCTGGTCGTCCTCGACGGGCGCAGACCGGGCGTCAGCGAGGGGGCGACGTTGATCGAGGCGGCGAGGGAAGTACGTGCGCTGGGCGCGGTCGAGGCCATGAACCTGGACGGCGGCGGCTCCAGCACGATGGTGGTGCGGGACCGGGTGATGAACAGCCCGTCGGACCCGGGCCGCACGGACGAGGACCGGCAGCGCGAGGTCTCGAACGCGATCGTCGTCGTGCCGGAACCGCACCGCTGAGCGGTCGGACCCGTCCGCGGCGAGCGATACGCGCGGAATCCCCCACGCCGGACGGGCCGTCCGGGAGTTCATTCCCGTACGGCCCGTCCGTTCGTCAAGCCGGGTGTTACGCCGGCACGCTCGCCACACCCTGCGCCAGGAACGGCTTGCCGTTCACCCGCTGGGAGACGCCCTCACGGTCCAGGTACGGCGTGATGCCGCCCAGGTGGAAGGGCCAGCCCGCGCCGGTGATCAGGCACAGGTCGATGTCCTGGGCCTCGGCCACGACGCCCTCGTCCAGCATCAGGCCGATCTCCTGCGCCACCGCGTCGAGCACGCGGTCGCGGGTCTGCTCCTCGGTGAGGACGGTGTCGCCCTGCTTGAGGAGGGCGGCGACCTCGGGGTCGAGGACCGGCGCGCCGGAATCGTAGACGTAGAAGCCGCGCTTGCCGGCCTTGACGACCGCCGCGAGGTTCTGCGAGACGGTGAAGCGCTCCGGGAAGGCGCGGTTCAGGGTCTCGGAGACGTGCAGGCCGATGGCCGGGCCGACCAGCTCCAGAAGGACCAGCGGCGACATCGGCAGGCCGAGCGGCTCGACGGCCTTCTCCGCGACCTCGACCGGCGTGCCCTCGTCGATGACGTTCTGGATCTCGCCCATGAAGCGGGTGAGGATGCGGTTGACGACGAACGCCGGGGCGTCCTTCACCAGGACCGCGGTCTTCTTCAGCTTGCGGGCCACACCGAACGCGGTGGCCAGCGAGGCGTCGTCGGTCTGCTCGCCGCGGACGATCTCCAGCAGCGGGAGGATCGCGACCGGGTTGAAGAAGTGGAAGCCGACGACCCGCTCCGGGTTCTTCAGCTTCGACGCCATCTCGGTCACCGACAGCGAGGAGGTGTTGGTGGCGAGGATCGCGTGCGCCGGGGCGACCGCCTCGACCTCCGCGAACACCTGCTGCTTGACGCCGATCTCCTCGAAGACGGCCTCGATGATGAAGTCCGCGTCCGCGAAGCCCTCGGCCTTGTCGAGGAGACCGGAGACCAGGCCCTTGAGGCGGTTGGCCTTGTCCTGGTTGATGCGGCCCTTGCCGAGCAGCTTCTCGATCTCGGCGTGGACGTAGCCCACGCCCTTGTCGACGCGCTCCTGGTCGATGTCCGTGAGGACGACCGGGACCTCAAGGCGGCGCAGGAACAGCAGCGCCAGCTGCGAGGCCATCAGGCCCGCGCCGACGACGCCGACCTTGGTGACCGGGCGGGCCAGGCTCTTGTCCGGGGCGCCGGCCGGGCGCTTGGCGCGCTTCTGCACCAGGTTGAAGGCGTAGATGCCGCTGCGCAGCTCGCCGCCCATGATCAGGTCCGCGAGCGCCTGGTCCTCGGCGTCGAAGCCGGCGGACAGGTCGCCGTCCTTCGCCGCCGCGATGATGTCCAGCGCGCGGTACGCCGCCGGGGCCGCGCCGTGCACCTTGGAGTCGGCGATGGCCCGGCCGCGGGCCACGGCCGCGTCCCAGCCCTCGCCGCGGTCGATCTCGGGACGCTCGACGGCCAGCTCGCCCTTGAGGACGGCCGCCGTCCAGATCAGCGACTGCTCCAGGAAGTCCGCGCCCTCGAAGATCGCGTCGGCGATCCCGAGCTCGAAGACCTGCTTGCCCTTGAGCTGACGGTTCTGGTTGAGCGAGTTCTCGATGATCACCGAGACCGCGCGGTCCGCGCCGATCAGGTTCGGGAGCAGCGCGCAGCCGCCCCAGCCGGGGACCAGACCGAGGAAGACCTCGGGCAGCGAGAACGCCGGGATCGCGGTGGAGACAGTGCGGTACGAGCAGTGCAGACCGACCTCGACACCGCCGCCCATCGCCGCGCCGTTGTAGTACGCGAACGTCGGGACCGCGAGGCCGGAGAGGCGGCGGAAGACGTCGTGGCCGCCCTTGCCGATCGCGAGCGCGTCCTCGTGGCGCCCGAGCAGCTCGACGCCCTTGAGGTCGGCGCCGACGGCGAAGATGAACGGCTTGCCGGTGATGCCGACGCCGGTGATGGTGCCGTCCGACGCCTCCTTCTCGACCTGGTCGATCGCGGCGTTCAGGTTCGCCAGCGACTGCGGTCCGAAGGTGGTCGGCTTGGTGTGGTCCAGGCCGTTGTCCAGCGTGATGAGCGCGAACCGCCCGGCACCGGACGGCAGGTCCAGGTGGCGTACGTGCGCCTGCGTGACGACCTCGCCGGGGAACAGCTCGGCCGCACCCTTCAGAAGCTCAGTGGTGGAGCTCACTTGCTGCCTCCGTCGAAATTCGGGTTCTCCCAGATGACCGTGGCGCCCATGCCGAAGCCGACGCACATCGTCGTCAGGCCGTAGCGGACCTCGGGCTGCTCCTCGAACTGCCGGGCCAGCTGCGTCATGAGCCGGACACCGGAGGAGGCGAGCGGGTGGCCGTACGCGATCGCGCCGCCGTACTGGTTCACGCGGGCGTCGTCGTCGGCGATGCCGTAGTGCTCCAGGAAGGCGAGCACCTGCACGGCGAACGCCTCGTTGATCTCGAAGAGACCGATGTCGGAGATCGAGAGACCGGCCTGGGCCAGCGCCTTCTCCGTCGCCGGGATCGGGCCGTAGCCCATGACCTCCGGCTCGACGCCCGCGAAGGCGTAGGAGACCAGGCGCATCTTGACCGGGAGGCCCAGCTCGCGGGCGACGTCCTCGGCGGCGAGCAGCGAGGCGGTGGCGCCGTCGTTGAGACCCGCGGCGTTACCGGCCGTCACCCGGCCGTGGGCGCGGAAGGGGGTCTTCAGACCGGCCAGGGACTCCATCGTGGTGCCCGGGCGCATCGGCTCGTCGGCGGTGACCAGTCCCCAGCCCGTCTCGCCCGCCGAGCCCGCGGCGGAGCCGCTGTCGACCGCTGCGGTGCGGCGCACCGAGACCGGTACCAGGTCCTGCTGGATCTTGCCGTTGGCGTACGCCTTGGCGGCCTTCTCCTGCGAACGCACCGCGTACTCGTCGGCGCGCTGCTTGGTGATCGTGGGGTAGCGGTCGTGCAGGTTCTCCGCCGTCATGCCCATGAACAGGGCGGACTCGTCGACCAGCTTCTCCGACACGAAGCGCGGGTTCGGGTCGACGCCCTCGCCCATCGGGTGGCGGCCCATGTGCTCGACGCCACCGGCCACGACGACGTCGTACGCGCCGAAGGCGATGGAACCGGCCGTCGAGGTGACGGCGGTCAGCGCGCCCGCGCACATGCGGTCGATCGAGTAGCCGGGGACGGACTGCGGCAGACCGGCCAGGATTCCGGCGGTACGGCCCAGCGTCAGGCCCTGGTCCCCGATCTGCGTGGTCGCGGCGATGGCGACCTCGTCGATCTTCTTGGGGTCCAGGTCCGGGTTGCGGCGCAGCAGCTCCCGGATGGCCTTCACGACGAGGTCGTCGGCGCGGGTCTCGTGGTAGATGCCCTTCGGGCCCGCTTTGCCGAACGGGGTGCGGACGCCGTCGACGAAGACGACGTCCCGGATGGTACGAGGCACGGTGGCTCTCCTCCAGGGTGCGGGATGGCACTGCTGCGGGGCACGCCACGGGGGCGCACCGCCTGCCATCATGCTACTTGCGGGTAACCAGACTGCCCACCCCCCGGGGCCGGAGCGTCGAAGGTCACACCGCTCACCGCATGGTCGCAGCGATCGGCCCCGAGGACCGGACCACCTCACGGACGAACCGGAACCGCCCCACTCCCAGCCGCCGCAGCGCCGGCCCGTGGTCCACGGCCACCACCAGCGAGGCCACGGTCAAGGCGGCCCGCCACCCGGAGGTCACCAGGACACGGACCGGCGGCGGCAGCGGACGCAGGCCCCGGCGCAGGCGGTGGCAGTGGAAGGGCACGTGCCGCTCCTCGTCGATGAGGATCCGCCCCGCCACCTCCCGCGACAGCGCGTCGCCGGCCCCGTCCCGCAGCGCCCGGTAGTACCGCAGCGCCACCACCTCCGCGATCATCAGGACCAGCAGTTCGAGGCGGAGCCCCAGCGCCCGGCGCAGCGTCACGAAGACCCGGTCGCTCCAGTGCGAGGCGATCACCGGCGCGCCGCCCGAGGCCAGCAGAAGCGCGAGCAACCTGGCGTGATTTCGCTCCTCCGCGACGAACATCCGCACCGCCGACGCGTACTCCGCGTCACCGGCCGCCTCCGCTTCGGTGATCAGCTCGGCCCCGTCGCCGTCCTCGCCGACCTGGAAACGCTGCACGCTGCGCCGGACAGCGGGGTGCAGCTTCACCCCGGTCCGCCAGTCCGGATCGCCCAGCTCCGCCCGCTCGTCCCGCGCCGCCTCGAAGTCGCGTATCCAGTCGCCGTACGCCGTGGTGTCCACGCCCGCCCCCCGGTGTCTGCTCCTCGCGGGTGTCAGACGGTGGCGTCCAGCGCCCGGACCAGGAGCGGGGCGACCTGCTGGATCTGCCAGTTCCGCGCCCCGTACCCGGCGAGGGTGTCCTCGACGGCGCCCGGGGTCGGGTTCTTCGGCGGCTCCCAGCAGACCCGGCGCACCGTGTCCGGGGTGATCAGGTTCTCCTGGGGCATGTGCAGGCGCTCCGCCAGCTCGGAGACGGCCGTGCGGGCGGCCGAGAGCCGGGCGGCGGCGGCCGGGTCCTTGTCGGCCCAGGAGCGTGGCGGGGGCGGTCCGGCCGGCTGCTGACCGGGCTGCGGGAGCGCCGACTCGGGCAGCGCCTTGGCCCGCTCCACGGCCGCCTGCCACTGCTCCAGCTGACGGCGTCCCATGCGGTGGCCGAATCCCGGCAGCGCGGTCAGGGCCTGCACGTCGACCGGCAGCGCGAGCGCGGCCTCGACGATCGCGGCGTCGCCGAGGACCTTGCCCGGCGAGACGTCGCGGCGCTGGGCGACCTGGTCACGGGTGGTCCACAGCTCCCGGACGACGGCCATCTGACGGCGGCGGCGCACCTTGTGCATGCCCGACGTGCGGCGCCAGGGGTCCTTGCGGGGCGGGGCCGGCGGCGCGGCGGCGATGGCGTCGAACTCCTCGCGGGCCCACTCCAGCTTCCCCTGCCGCTCCAGCTCCTCCTCCAGCGCGTCGCGCAGGTCGATCAGGAGCTCCACGTCGAGCGCGGCGTAGCGCAGCCAGGGCTCGGGCAGTGGGCGGGTGGACCAGTCGACCGCGGAGTGGCCCTTCTCCAGGGCGTATCCGAGGACGTTCTCCACCATCGCGCCGAGGCCGACGCGCGGGAAGCCCGCGAGCCGCCCCGCAAGCTCGGTGTCGAACAGCGAGGTGGGGGTCATGCCTATGTCCCGCAGGCACGGCAGGTCCTGGGTCGCCGCGTGCAGGATCCACTCGGTGCCGCTCAGCGCGGAGCCGAGGCCGGAGAGGTCGGGGCAGCCGACCGGGTCGACCAGGGCGCTGCCCGCGCCCTCGCGGCGCAGCTGTACGAGGTAGGCGCGCTGGCCGTAGCGATAACCCGAGGCGCGCTCGGCGTCGACGGCCACCGGGCCGCTGCCGGCGGCGAAGGCGGCGATCACCCGGGCGAGGGCGTCGTCGGACGTCACCACCGGGGGAATGCCCTCGCGTGGCTCCAGCAAGGGGATCGGCGCCGGGGCGACGTCGGCCGGGGGAGCGCCCCCGGTGGTTCGCAGTGAAGTGTCTGCTGCGGTCTCTTGGGCGTCGGTCACGTGTCAAGGGTATCTGTGTATGCACGGAGCCCGTCGACGGAACGTTCCGTCGACGGGCGGCCATGCACGTATTCCAGCCGGAGACGCATCGGTGCACGTCCCGGCGGGGTGCGGTCAGTGGATGATGCCCGTCCGCAGGGCGACCGCGACCATGCCGGCGCGGTCTCCGGTGCCGAGCTTGCGGGCGATGCGGGCGAGGTGGGACTTGACGGTCAGGGCGGAGAGGCCCATCGAGACGCCGATGGCCTTGTTGGACTGGCCTTCGGCGACCAGGCGGAGCACCTCCACCTCACGTCCGGACAGTTCGCGGTAGCCGCCCGGGTGGCTCGGGGAACCGGGAGGCCTGCGGTGCATACGGGCCGCGTTGGCGCCGATGGGGGCGACGCCGGGGCGGCCGGGGTGACCGATGTTGGTTCGGGTGCCGGTGACGACGTAGCCCTTCACGCCGCCCGCGAGGGCGTTGCGAACGGCGCCGATGTCGTCGGCGGCGGAGAGGGCGAGACCGTTGGGCCAGCCTGCGGCGCGGGTCTCGGACAGCAGGGTCAGCCCGGAACCGTCGGGCAGGTGGACGTCGGCAATGCAGATGTCGCGCGGGTTGCCGACGCGGGGACGTGCCTCCGCGATGGACGACGCCTCGATGACGTCACGTACTCCGAGGGCCCACAGATGGCGGGTGACGGTGGAACGGACGCGCGGGTCGGCCACGACGACCATGGCCGTCGGCTTGTTCGGGCGGTAGGCGACCAGGCTTGCGGGCTGCTCAAGGAGAACGGACACCAGGCCTCCTGGGGGGAGTGGCGGGACGGGCCGGCTCGGGGGATGAAGCCGGGGGCGAACCGTGCTTGAAGGGTCATTGACCTCTTCGGCAGCGGACCCGTCCTCCTTTAGGGGAAGATCACGATTTGGTGAGTAACAATTCGGGCAAATAGGACGCGCGATCGATTGTACGAAGAGGGATCCGGCGCTTGTGCGATACGGGTGACGGAGTGTTACGAAACCTGCGGCCCGCGCCGCTGCGGCAGCGTCACCACCGCCGCGTCCGCCGGATCCGACGGGGGCAGCCCCGCGATCTGGCACAGCAGATCGCCCCAGGCCATCAGGTGTGACGCGGTGTCCGGGATGCCGCCGCGCCACTCCCTTGGCGTCCACGAGGCGCGGATCTCGATCTGCGTCGCCGGACGGCGCGCGGACAGCGCGCCGAAGTAGTGCGATCCGGCGCGTGTCACCGTCCCGCCGGCCTCTCCGTACGCCAGGCCCCGCGCGTCGAGCGCACCCGTCAGCCAGGACCAGCACACCTCCGGCAGGAGCGGGTCCGCCGCCATCTCCGGCTCCAGCTCCGCCCGCACCAGCGTCACCAGCCGGAACGCGCCCTGCCAGGCGTCGTGCCCCGCCGGATCGTGCAGCAGGACCAGTCTGCCGTCCGCGAGATCGTCCTCGCCGTCCACCACCGCCGCCTCCAGGGCGTATGCGTGCGGAGCCAGGCGCTGGGGCGGCCGGGTCGCCTCCACCTCCAGCTCCGGGCGCAGCCGCGCGGAGCGCAGCGCGTCGACCGCCGCCAGGAACGGGGGCGGTACGGAAGGACCCTCCGCACGGTCCTCGCTGTCAACGCCGTCGGAATGATCGGAAAATTGTCCCTGAGCCGGAGCCATGCGGGGAAGAGTAGGCGGAAGGCGGGCCGCGCGCAGGGAGAGACACCCGTGCGGGGCCGGGCTCCTTCGGCACGCGTGCGAAGATTTGGTGCGTGAGTGCCAACGACAGCCCTTCGGGCCAGCAGACGACGACCTCCGCCAGCCTCGACGCGGTCCGCAACGCCACCCACGACTCGGCGTTCCTCAAGGCCTGCCGGCGCGAACCGGTGCCGCACACGCCGGTCTGGTTCATGCGCCAGGCGGGACGCTCGCTGCCCGAGTACCTGAAGGTCCGCGAGGGCATCGCGATGCTCGACTCCTGCATGATGCCGGAGCTGGTCGCCGAGATCACCCTGCAGCCCGTACGCCGCCACAAGGTCGACGCCGCGATCTACTTCAGCGACATCGTCGTGCCCCTGAAGGCCATCGGCATCGACCTCGACATCAAGCCCGGCGTCGGCCCCGTCATCGCCGAGCCGATCCGCACCCGCGCCGACCTGGCCCGGCTGCGCGACCTGACCCCCGAGGACGTCCCGTACGTCACCGAGGCCATCGGGCTGCTCACCGCCGAGCTGGGCGCCACCCCGCTCATCGGCTTCGCCGGGGCCCCCTTCACGCTGGCCAGCTACCTCGTCGAGGGCGGCCCCTCACGCAACCACGAGCGCACCAAGGCCATGATGTACGGCGACCCGCAGCTCTGGGCCGACCTCGTGGACCGGCTCGCGGAGATCACCGGCGCCTTCCTCAAGGTGCAGATCGAGGCCGGCGCCTCCGCCGTCCAGCTCTTCGACTCCTGGGTCGGCGCGCTGGCCCCCGCCGACTACCGCCGCGCGGTGCTCCCCGCCTCCGCGAAGGTCTTCGACGCCGTCGCCCCCTACGGCGTCCCCCGCATCCACTTCGGCGTCGGCACCGGCGAACTGCTGGGCCTGATGGGCGAGGCCGGCGCGGACGTCGTCGGCGTCGACTGGCGCGTCCCGCTGGACGAGGCAGCCCGCCGCGTCGGCCCCGGCAAGGCGCTCCAGGGCAACCTCGACCCGGCGGTGCTCTTCGCGCCGACCCCGGCCGTCGAGGAGAAGACCCGCGAGGTGCTGGACGCCGCCGCCGGTCTGGAAAGCCACATCTTCAACCTGGGCCACGGCGTCATGCCGAACATGGACCCGGACGCGCTCACCCGCCTCGTGGGCTACGTCCACGAGCAGACCGCGCGCTGAAGCACTGCACGTACGGGGCGGGCAGCACCGCACGTACGGGGGCCGGCCCGGAGCCTGCCCCCGTACGGCGCTCAGCTCGCCGCGCCCCGCACCGCCGCCACCGTCTTGCGCGCGGCGACCAGCACCGGATCCCAGACCGGTGAGAACGGCGGGGCGTAGCCCAGGTCGAGCGCCGTCATCTGCTCCACCGTCATCCCGGCCGTGAGCGCCACCGCCGCCACGTCCACCCGCTTCGCCGACCCCTCACGGCCCACGATCTGCACCCCGAGCAGCCGGCCCGTACGCAGCTCCGCGATCATCTTCACCGTCATCGGCTTCGCCCCCGGGTAGTACCCGGCCCGCTGCGTCGACTCGATGGTCGCCGTGACGTACTTCAGCCCGACCGCGCGGGCGTCCTTCTCCCGCAGCCCGGTCCGGGCGATCTCCAGGTCGCAGACCTTGCTCACCGCCGTACCGACCACGCCCGGGAACGTGCCGTAACCGCCCCCGACGTTGGAGCCGATCACCTGGCCGTGCTTGTTGGCGTGGGTGCCGAGCGCGATGTGCCGGGTGCGGCCCGCCACCAGGTCCAGGACCTCCACGCAGTCGCCGCCCGCCCAGATGTTCTCGTGGCCCCTCACCCGCATCGCCAGGTCCGTGAGCAGCCCGCCGTGCGGGCCGACCGGCAGCCCCGCCTCGCGCGCCAGTCCCGTCTCCGGCTCGACGCCGATGCCGAGGACCACCACGTCCGCCGGATACGTCCCCGCGTCCGTCGCCACCTCGGTGACCCGGCCGTCCGGGCCGGTGAGGATCTTGGTCACGGCCGCCCCGTTGACCGTGGTGATGCCGAGACCGTCCATCGCATCGTGGACGAGCCGCCCCATGTCCGCGTCGAGCGTCGCCATCGGCTGCTCGCCCCGGTTGAGGACGGTCACCTCGAAGCCCCGCTTGAGCATCGCCTCGGCCATCTCGACGCCGATGTACCCCGCGCCCACCACGACCGCCCGCCGGGGCCGTTCGTCGGAGCCGAGCGCGTCCAGCGAGTCCAGCAGCGCCTGCCCGTCGCCCAGGGTCTGAACCCCGTGCACCCCCGCCGCGTCCATGCCGGGCAGCGCCGGGCGCACCGGACGGGCACCGGTGGCGATCACCAGCTTGTCGAAGCCCGTCCAGTACGTCCGCCCGCTCTCCCGGTCCAGCGCCTTGACCCGCCGCCCCGCCACGTCCAGCTCGGTCACCTCGGTCCGCATCCGCAGATCGATGTCCCGCTCCCGGTGCTCCTCGGGGGTGCGGGCGATCAGGTCGTCACGCTGCTCGACGTCGCCGCTCACCCAGTACGGGATGCCGCAGGCGGAGTACGAGGTGAAGTGGGAGCGCTCGAAGGCGACGACCTCCAGCGCGCCCGGCCCCTTCAGCCTGCGGGCCTGGGACGCGGCGGACATGCCCGCCGCGTCCCCTCCGATGACCACCAGTCGCTCCGCTGTCATGTCCGGATCCCTTTCGCCGTGCCGGCCGTCAAGGAGCCCACGCTACGGCGCTCAGGGGGCCGGGGTGTCCTGGGCCTCCTTGCGGGGCGCGGCCGGGACCTCGCGGGCCTCCCGCCGGGCGCGCACCACGCGCCACACGACGACCGCCAGGGCCGCGGTGAGCAGGAACGGGAACGCCGCCCCGAACGCCACCGCGATCCACCGCAGCGTCGTCACGAACGCGTCCCAGCCACCGCCCAGCGCGTCCAGGAACCCGGGATCGTCCTCCTTCTCCCCGTCGTCGCCCGGGGCGTCCGGCGGCGTCAGGTCCAGGGTGATCGTCGCCAGCGAGGTGCGGTCCTTCAAGCTCGCCTGCTGGGCCAGCAACGACTCCAGGTCGGCCTGACGGCTGCTCAGCTCGCCCTCCAGGGCCACCACATCGCTGATCCTCTCCGCCTTGTCCATCAGCTCCCGCACCCGCGCCACGCTCGCGCGCTGGGTGGAGATCCGGCTGTCCACGTCGACCACCTGGCCGGTGACGTCCTTGGCGTTCGAGGTGCGCGACAGCAGCTTCCCGGAGCCGGCCAGCTCCCGCAGCACCTCCTGGAACCGCTCCTGCGGCACCCGCAGCACCAGATGCGAGGTCTCGTAGGTGTCGTCGAGCCGCTCGGCGTTCTCCGACGCCACCAGACCGCCCGCGCCCTCCGCCGCGCCCCGCGCGGCGGCCACGGCCCTCGGCACGCTCTTCACCTCGACGGACAGCGTGGCCGTACGGATGACGTGCGAGACGCCCGGCTTCGGCTCCGCCTCCTTCCCGGCCGCCTTCCCGTCCGCCTGCTCGTCGGGGGCGGCAGGGGCCGCCGCCCCTCCGTCACCGTCCGCGAACCCCTCGCGCGGCGCGGACTTGCCGTCCGCCTTCGCACCGCTTCCCGCCGAGTCGCCCGACGCCCCGCAGCCGCCGACGGCGAGCAGGAGGCCGAGCGTCCCGGCCACGAGCGCCGCACGTGCGCCGACGAGAGATCGCCCGCTCTTGCTTTGCCTGTGCATAACTGGTCCCCCCAGGACGGTTGTTGATGGTGACCGTTCGACGCCGGGGCCCCCGGACCGGTTGCCGCCCACCGGTTTCGAAGTGGTCACGGCCAGGACGCGGTACGGGTTTGAGAGAGTGGACCCATGCAGCGTTCTCAACAGCGTGCGGAAACGCCCCCGGGCCACGTCGTCGTCATCGGCGGCGGCATCGCCGGCCTGGCCGCCGCCCACCGCCTGGTCGCCACCGGAGTGCGGGTCACCCTCCTGGAGGCCACGGACCGGCTCGGCGGCAAGCTCATGACCGGCGAGATCGCGGGCGCCCAGGTCGACCTGGGGGCCGAGTCAATGCTCGCCCGGCGCCCCGAGGCGGTCGCCCTGGCCGGGGCGGTGGGCCTCGCCGACCGCCTCCAGCCGCCCGCCACCGCCACCGCGTCGCTCTGGACGCGCGACGCGCTGCGCCCCATGCCCAAGGGGCACGTCATGGGCGTTCCCGGCGACCCGGCGGTCCTCGGCGAGGTGCTGTCGCCCGAGGGCCTGGCCCGGATCGCCGAGGAGCGCGACCTCACCCCGACCCCCGTCGGCGAGGACGTCGCGGTCGGCGCGTACGTCGCCGACCGGCTCGGCCGCGAGGTCGTGGACCGGCTGGTGGAGCCCCTCCTCGGCGGCGTCTACGCGGGTGACGCCTACCGGATCTCGATGCGCGCCGCCGTACCCCAGCTCTTCGAAGCGGTGAAGGAGGGCGGCCCGCTGCTGGAGGCCGTGGGCCGCATCCAGGAGCGCGCGGCGGCCCAGCAGCAGACCGGCCCCGTCTTCCAGGGCATCGCGGGCGGCATCGGCACCCTCCCGGCCGCCGTGGGCGACGCCGTCCGGGCCGGCGGCGGCGAGATCCGCACCGAGACCCCCGTCCTCGGCCTCACCCGTACGGAAGCGGGCTGGGCCGTCCGCACCGACACCGGGGTGATCACCGCCGACGGCATCGTCCTGGCCACCCCCGCCTGGTCCGCCGGCGCCCTGCTGGCCGCCGAGTCCCCGGCCGCCTCCGCCGAGCTGTCCGGCGTCGAGTACGCCTCGATGGCCCTGGTCACCCTCGCCTTCCGGCGTACCGACATCGAGGCGTACGAGACCCTGCGCGGCCGCTCCGGCTTCCTGGTGCCGCCGGTCGACGGGCACACGATCAAGGCGTCCACGTTCTCCAGCAACAAGTGGCAGTGGGTCGCCGACGCCGCCCCCGACCTGTTCGTGCTCCGCGCCTCCGTGGGCCGGTACGGCGAGGAGGGCCACCTCCACCGCGAGGACGAGGAACTCGTCGCCGTCTCCCTGCGCGACCTCGCCGCCGCCACCGGACTCACCGCCCGGCCCGTCGACAACGAGGTCACCCGCTGGATCGGCGGCCTGCCGCAGTACCCGGTCGGCCACCTCGCCCGGGTCGCCCGGATCCGCGACGAGGTCGCCAAGCTGCCCGCCCTGCGGGTCTGCGGCGCGGTCTACGACGGGGTCGGCATCCCCGCCTGCATCGCGAGCGCGCACCGGGCGGCCGACGAGATCACGAAGGAGATCATCGCCACGCCGACCCGGGTTCGGGGCACGGGGAGCGAGGCGGGACAATAGCCGTATGAGTGCTCCTGAGACTGTGACATCCAGCAAGAGTCCGAACGCCGGCAAGAAGGCCAAGGACCTCAACGAGGTCATCCGCTACACCCTGTGGTCGGTCTTCAAACTGCGCGACGTGCTCCCGCTGGACCGCGCCGGTTACGCCGACGAGGTCCAGGAGCTGTTCGACCAGCTCGCGGCCAAGGACATCACCGTCCGCGGCACTTACGACGTGTCCGGTCTGCGGGCCGACGCCGACCTCATGATCTGGTGGCACGCCGAGACCTCGGACGAGCTCCAGGAGGCGTACAACCTCTTCCGGCGCACCAAGCTCGGCCGCGCCCTCGACCCGGTCTGGTCGAACATGGCGCTGCACCGCCCGGCCGAGTTCAACAAGTCGCACGTCCCGGCGTTCATCGCCGACGAGACGCCGCGCGACTACGTCAGCGTCTACCCCTTCGTCCGGTCCTACGACTGGTACCTGTTGCCCGACGAGGACCGCCGCCGCATGCTCGCGGACCACGGCAAGATGGCCCGGGGCTACCCGGACGTCCGCGCCAACACCGTCGCCTCGTTCTCGCTGGGCGACTACGAGTGGATCCTCGCCTTCGAGGCGGACGAGCTGCACCGCATCGTCGACCTGATGCGTCACCTGCGCGCTTCCGAGGCACGGCTCCACGTGCGCGAGGAGGTCCCGTTCTACACGGGCCGCAGGAAGAGCGTCGCAGACCTGGTGGCCGGGCTCGCATAACCAGCGAGTCCCGCACCACCCCAACCCGGAAGATCAGAGGGACGGGCACCGGGCACCGACCGTGCCGCCCGCCCCTCCAGCGACACCGGGTTCGGCTTCGGGGGCCGTCGCACCGTGCAGGTGCGG
>NZ_JBHXJG010000097.1:0-25162 GCF_042723425.1 Streptomyces sp. NPDC058375
TCGGCCGGCGACTGCGAGTCATATGCGAAGCGTGGTCATCTCTTGCGTACCACCACGAAGTCGGCGAGCTCGGTGAGCTGCTCGCGTACCCGGTGGGGCATGTCGACGGCGTGCAGCGCCTCGATGGCGACGGCGTGCTGGCGACGGGCTTCCTGGGCGGTCCACTCGCGGCCGCCCGCCTCCTCGATGAGTGCCGCGCGGGCGGCGAACTCCGCTTCGGAGAAGCTGTCGAAGTCGTTGCTCTTGGCGTCGGCGGCGAGCAGTTCGCCGAGGCGCTCGGACGCCTCGCCGCCCGCGGCGAGGGCCGCGACGACGGGCAGGGACTTCTTGCGCTGGCGCAGGTCGCTCCAGGTCTGCTTGCCGGTGGACTCCGGGTCGCCCCAGATGCCGAGCAGGTCGTCGACGGCCTGGAAGGCGAGACCGAGGTGGTAGCCGTACGCCTCCAGGGTGTCGGCGGTGCGGTCGTCGGCGCCGCCGAGCACCGCGCCGATGGAGACGGCGCAGGCCAGCAGGGCGCCGGTCTTGTTGCCCTCCATTTCCAGGCACTCCTCGACGGTGACCCGCTCGCGGTGCTCGTAGGAGATGTCCTGGGCCTGCCCGTCGATGAGCTTGCGGGTGGCGGAGGTCAGCCGGCGGGCCGCGCGGCCCGCCTCGGCCGTGCCGAGCTCCAGCAGCAGGTCGTAGGCGAGCGCGAAGAGCGCGTCGCCGACCAGGATCGCCTGGGCGGGGCCATGCACCTTCCACACGGTGTCGCGGTGGCGGCGCTGCTCGTCGCCGTCCATCAGGTCGTCGTGCAGCAGCGAGAAGTTGTGCACGAGTTCGACGGCCACCGCGCCGGGGATGCCGGCCTCGGCCGGGGCGCCCGCCGCCTCGGCGGACAGCAGCGCGAGGGCGGGGCGTACGGCCTTGCCGCCGTCGCCGTCCGAGGGCCGCCCCTCGGCGTCGATCCAGCCGAAGTGGTAGGCGGCGACGGTGTCCATGGGCGGCGCGAGCCGGTCCACGGCAGCCCGCAGGACCGGCGCTGACAGGGCTCGTCCGCGCTCCAGAAGCGCGGTGACGTCCGCGGTGTCCGCCACGGTGTCGAAAGCCGGATTCGCCGGGGTCACAGACTCTCCTCTTGTTCCGGTGGTACTGCTCATGCCGCCTCCTGAAGCGGATGTCCTGGGGGGCGGCCGAGGGCGTGGAGGGCCGCGTCGGCGGCGTCGGCGCCGCTGCGCACGGCACCCTCCATCGTCGCGGGCCAGCCGGTGGCGGTCCAGGCCCCTGCCAGCTGGAGACCGGGCAGCCTGGTGCGGGGGCCGGGGCGCAGCCGCCCGACGCCCGGGGCGGGCGCGAAGGTGGCGGTGCGCTCCCGGGTGACGAAGAAGTCGCGGATACCCGCGCCGCGGGCGGCGGGGAGCAGCCGCTCCAGCTCGGGCAGGTAACGGGAGCGCAGTTCGGCGACGGGGAGGTCGATCTCGGCCTGGGCGGCCGACTGCGAGACCGCCAGATACTGCCCGGGGCCCTTCAGGCCCGAGGAGTGGGTGCGGTCGAAGACCCACTGGACCGGGGAGCCGATCGCGGCGAAGAACGGCCGGCGCAGCACGTTGCGGTCGTAGATGACGTGCACGTTGAGGATGGGGGCGCATGCGATGTCGAGCAGCAGCTCGGGCTCGTCCAGCGCGCCGGCGGGCAGCAGGTCGTGGGTCTCGGTCTGCGGCACGGCCAGCACGACGGTGTCGGCGGTGATCCGCTCCCCCGCGCTCTCCACGCTCCAGCGGCCGTCCTCGGTGCGGGTGAGGGAGCCGACCTTGGCGCGCAGCTCGGTGCGGACGCCGGCGGTGTCCAGCGCCTTGCGGGCGAGGGTGTCGTGCAGCTCGCCCAGCGGCACGGTGGCCCAGCCGATGTCGGCGGCGCCAGGCTCGGAGAGCAGGCCGGTCTTGAAGACCTTCGCCGCGAGGGCCATGGAGGCGTTCGGGGCGGTGGCATTGAGGGTGGCGACGCCGACGAGGTCCCACAGGGCCTCGATGGCGCGCTCGGACTGGCCGTGCCGCCGCAGCCAGGTCGCGAAGTCGATGCCGTCCAGCTCGGGGTCGGCGGGGTCCAGGCGGCCCAGTGCGAGGGCGGCCCGGCCCACGGACGCCTTCTCGGCGAGGGAGAGGTGCGGATAGGCGGCGAGGCCGCCGGCCAGGTGCAGCGGTACGGGAAGGGCGGTGCGGCGAAGACGTCCGAGGCGCGGCCCGGCGGCCCGGCCGACGTCCAGCACGGGGACGTCGAGTCGGTCCTGGAGCGGGGCCAGGTGCGCGGCGTCGATGCGGTCGAGGAACCAGCGGTAGCCGGTGCAGCAGCGCAGGTAGACGTGCTGGCCGTTGTCGACGGTGAGGTCGCCGCGCTGGAAGGAGAAGGCGAGGCCGCCGAGGCGGGGGCGGCCCTCCAGGAGGGTCACGTCGAGTCCGGCGTCGGCGAGGCGGAGCGCCGCCGTGACGCCGGCGAGGCCGCCGCCGACGACGACGCCGACGGGGCGCGGGGTCTCGTCGTTCATGCCTGCCCCTCCCGCCGGGTCGCGGCGCTCTGCCGGGTCCTCACCCTGGAGATCGTCGCAGTCAGTGACGCGTCGGGCCACCGGAGGGTTGCCCGGCGGCCGGAGGTCCCGGAATCCATCAGGCTCGCCCCCTGGCGGTGAGCCGGGAGATGTGGCGGGCGTCGAGGCCGGACAGGCCGCGCACCGCGACGTACGCCTTCTCGTGGCCGGGCAGCGAGACCCGCCCGCGCAGCACGGCCTCGGGGTCGCGCTCGATCCGGTCGAGGAGGCGGCGGTAGATCCCGGCCATCGCCGCGACGCAGGCGCCGCTGCGGCGGTCCAGCATCGGCAGCAGCCGGTAGCCCTCGGCGAACAGGGCGCGGGCGCGGCGGACCTCGAAGTGGATGAGGCCGGCGAAGTCGGAGCCGGGGGGCGGGGTGGTCCGGTGGAACCCTGCCGAGCAGCCGAATTTGGCCAGGTCGTCGGCGGGCAGGTAGGTGCGCCCGTTGCCCGCGTCCTCGCGGATGTCGCGCAGGATGTTGGTGAGCTGGAGGGCGAGGCCGAGAGTGTCGGCGTACTCGGCGGCGCGGTCCGCCCCGCCGGCTCCGGGCGCGGTGCCGAAGACGCCGAGGCTGAGGCGTCCGATGGCTCCGGCGACGCACCGGCAGTAGGTCTTGAGGTCGTCCCAGGTCTCGTAGGTCGCGCCCCGCACGTCCATCAGGACGCCGTCGATCAACTCGTCGAGTCCGCCGAGCGGGAGCGGGAAGCGGCGGGCGGCGTCGGCGAGCGCGACGGCCACCGGGTCGGTGTCGTCCTCCTCGACCTTGCCGTGCCGGACCCGGTCGAGCAGCTCACGGGTGCTCTCCAGCCGGGTCCGCTTGGTTCCCGCGTCCAGCTCCCCGTCGCCGATGTCGTCGACGCGACGGGAGAAGGCGTACAGCGCCGACATGGCCTGCCGCTTCTCGTACGGCAGCAGTCGGATGCCGTAGGCGAAGTTACGGGCCTGCTGGCCGGTGACGGCTTCGCAGTAACTGTATGCGGCCTGCACCGGCGGCGACATGTACGTCGTCTGTCCCTCCACGGTCCGGCTCACCTCTCTCCACGCGCTCTTCGCAAGACGATTCCCACTTCGCGCAACAGCCTGAGCTTGGTGGGCTTGGGCGGTCCGGGCAGGACGTCGAACCCGGCTGCCGAGATCGCCGCGAGCGCGCTGCGGCCGCCCCCGACGAATCCGGCGAGGAGCAGTTTCAGCCTGCCGTCGACGCTGCCCACCAGCGGAGGGCCTTCGTCCAGCAGCGCGCTCGCGCGCTGGGCCTCGTACGCGATCAGGGCGCGCACGGAGGCTCCGGCGGAGGGCGCGGCCAGGTCGGCCTCGGTGACGCGGAAGCGTTCCAGGTCCTCGGCGGGCAGATAGATCCGGTCGCGCTCCAGGTCCTCGGCCACGTCCTGGAGGTGCTCGACGATCTGGAGTGCGGTGCAGACCGCGTCGGAGCGGCGGATACGGTCCGGGCTCGCGGTGCCGGTGAGGGCGAGGACCAGGCGGCCGACCGGGTTCGCCGAGAGTTCGCAGTAGGCGGCGAGCTCGGCGTAGGTGCCGTAGCGGCGGATCTTCTGGTCCTGGCGGTTGGCCTCGATCAGGCCGAGGAAGGGTTCGGGGGTGAGTGCGCGGCGCCGCACGGTGGGGCGCAGGTTGCGCAGCAGCGGGTGGTGCGGCTCCTCGCCGGTGGTGGCGAAGACGCGGTGGAGGTCGGTCTCGAAGGCGTCGAGCATGGCGAGGCGGTCGTCGCTCCGCTCCGGCTCCAGGCCGAGGTGGTGGGCGTCGGCGCCGCCGGGTGCGAGGTCGCCGTCGCCGATGTCGTCGACGAGCCGGGCGAATCCGTAGACCGCCATCAGGTCGTCGCGCCAGGCGCGGGGCAGGAAGAAGGGCGCCACGGGGAAGTTCTCGTCCGCGGCCTTGCCGAGGGTGGCGTCACCGGTGCGCGCCTCGGGGGTCGAGGTCACTGCGGACCACCCGGCGCGGGGACGGCGAAACCACGTCGGAGCTGGAGATCTTCCGTCATTGCCGTCACATCTCCCGTTCTACACTGCTGACCCAAAACAACCCTTTTCGGACACGCCGCTCAGTCTTCCGAGTGCACTGCGGCAGAGCGTCGGTGCCGGGGCGTATCGCCCTACTTGCCATGAATCAGCACCGCTACAGCTTACGTTGTACAGCTCACAGGGGATCGGCGGGGTGGAGCGCCCGCCGCCGCTTCCCGGCCGTGCCCGTCAACCTTCCCCGCGTACGGCTGGATTGACGTCATCCGCCGGGAGGAGATCGCCCCTGGGGGCCTACTGCGGACGGTCCGCCCGGCAACGGGCACCGCACGGCCCCCGCCGGAAGGGTCCGGCGGGGGCCACGGGAGGCGCTCGGGCTACTTGCCCGTCTCGCGCTCGTACGCCTTGAGGACTTCCTCGGTGGGACCGTCCATCAGCAGCTCGCCCTTCTCCAGCCACAGCGCCCGGTCGCAGGTGTCCCTGATCGACTTGTTGTTGTGGCTGACCAGGAAGACGGTGCCTGCTTCCTTGCGCAGCTCGCGGATCCGCTCCTCGGAGCGGATGCGAAACTTGCGGTCGCCGGTGGCCAGCGCCTCGTCGATCATGAGGACGTCGTGGTTCTTGGCGGCGGCGATCGAGAAGCGCAGGCGCGCCGCCATGCCGGAGGAGTACGTCCGCATCGGCAGGGTGATGAAGTCGCCCTTCTCGTTGATCCCGGAGAACTCCACGATCTCGCGGTAGCGGGCGCGGATCTCGTCCTGGCTCATGCCCATCGCCAGACCGCCGAGCACGACGTTGCGCTCACCGGTCAGATCGCTCATCAGCGCGGCGTTCACGCCGAGCAGCGAGGGCTGACCGTCCGTGTACACATGGCCGGATTCGGTGGGCAGCAGTCCGGCGATGGCCCGCAGCAGCGTCGACTTGCCGGAGCCGTTGGTGCCGATGAGGCCGATGGCCTCGCCGCGGTAGGCGGTGAAGGAGACGCCGCGTACGGCGTGCACCTTCCGGACGCCGCGCGGCTCGCCCTTGCCCCGCCGCACCATGCGGCTCAGCGCGGCGGTGGCGCTGCCGCGGCCGCCGCCCGCGCCGTTGACCCGGTACACGATGTGCACGTCGTCGGCGATCACCGTGGGGATGCGCCCCTGCGCGTTGTCCTCAGCCACGGCCGTACCGCTCCTCTGCCTTCCAGAAGTACACGAATCCCACCGCGCCCAGCAGCACGGCCCAGCCCAGGCCGGCGGCCCAGACGTGGTCCGGCAGGTTCTCGGAGCCGTAACCGTCGATCATGGCGAAGCGGACCAGGTCCATGTAGATCGCCGCCGGGTTGTACTGGAGCACGTCGGCGATCCAGGCGGGCTTGTCCTTGAGCATCACCGGGATGGAGAACATGACGCCCGAGGCGTACATCCAGGTTCGCATGACGAACGGCATGAGCTGCGCGAGGTCGGGGGTCTTGGAGCCGAGCCGCGCCATGACGAGGGCGAGGCCCGTGTTGAAGACGAACTGGAGGATCAGTGCGGGGATCACCAGGAGCCACGACAGCGAGGGGTAGCTGCCGAAAATGACGGTGACCGCGACCATCACGATCATCGAGAAGAGCAGCTGCTGGAGCTGCTGGAGCGAGAAGGAGATGGGCAGGGAGGCCCGGGGGAAGTGGAGGGCCCGGACCAGTCCGAGGTTGCCGGAGATCGACCGGACGCCCGCCATCACCGAGCTCTGGGTGAAGGTGAAGACGAAGACGCCGGTGACCAGGAACGGCACGAAGACGTCGTGGGGAATCCCCTCCCTGGTCCCCAGGATCAGCCCGAAGATCAGGTAATAGACACAGGCGTTCAGCAGTGGCGTGACCACTTGCCACAGCTGACCCAGTTTGGCCTGGCTGTACTGCGCGGTCAGCTTCGCCCGGGAGAAGGCCAGGATGAAGTGGCGTCGTCCCCAGAGCTGTCGCATGTACGCGAACAGCCCCGGCCGGGCGCCGCTCACGGTCAGGCCGTACTTGGCGGCCAGCTGGGCCGCGTCGAGGCCCTCGTCGGCGGACGGTGGGGTGCCGAGGGCTACCCCACCGTCGTGGGTCGTGTCACTCACAAGTTGAAACTCTCGTCTTCACGCGCAGCCAGTCGCGGGCGCGGCTCAGGCGGACAGGTTCCGGAAAGAAAATACGCCTCATGCTCTCAGAGGAAAGCCTCTCAGATGACCGGAGGTCGGCCCAGCCTCGTCAGCCGCCACACCGTACGCCACTTCATCGGGCGGCGGGTTCCGCAGGGGGTGGTCCAGCCTTCCCGGAATCCGCCGAACCATGCCTTCAGCGCGGGCGGCGACGGGCGCCTGACCAGGGTCAGCAGCAGCCAGACCCCCAGGTAGAGGGGGACCAGCGGGGCGGGCAGGTTCCGGCGGGCGAGCCAGACCCGGTTGCGGGCGACCATACGGTGGTAGACCGCGTGCCGGGACGGGGAGGTGGTGGGGTGGTTCAGGACCAGGTCCGCGCGGTAGTCGATCATCCAGCCCGCGTCCAGTGCCCGCCAGGCGAGGTCCGTCTCCTCGTGGGCGTAGAAGAAGTCCTCGGGCAGCGGGCCGACCTCGGCGATGACCCTGGTGCGTACGGCGTTGGCGCCGCCCAGGAACGTCGTGACGCGCGAGGAGCGCATCGGGTCGGCGGCCCGCAGCCGGGGGACGTGCCGCCGCTGGGTGGCGCCGGTGTCCGGGTCGGCGATCCGGAAGGTGACGATCCCGAGCTTCGGGTCCGCCTCGAAGGCCTGCCGGCACAGCTCGGCGGTGTTCCGGTTCGGGAGCAGTCCGTCGTCGTCCAGGAAGAGCAGCGCGTCCACGTCCGCCCCGCAGGGGCCGAACGCCTCGATGCCGACGTTGCGGCCGCCGGGGATGCCCAAGTTCTCGGGCAGTTCCACCGTGCGCACCCCTGCGGGCACCTCGGGGACCGGGGCGCCGTTGCCGACCACCACGACCTCGATCCGGTCACCGTGCTGGGCGGTGACCGAATCGAGGAGGGCGCGGAGCTCGTCCGGGCGGTTGCCCATGGTGATGATCACCGCGCCCAGTTTCATGGGAAAGGTCACTTCAGCCTGCTGGACGCCAGGACGGACACCAGGTGCAGCAGGGTCTGCAGCAGCGCGATGCCGGCCATGACCGCCACGGTCAGGCGGGTGTAGAAGAGGTCGCCCCCGATCGCGTCGACGACGGCCACCACGAGGATCACCAGGGATGCCTCGATGCCGAGGATCAGCCGGTGGAACTTGAGCGCGGCGGCGGCCCTGCGGGCCAGTGCCATGCCGGAGGAGCGCGGCTCGGAGGCCGCCTCCTTCACCGGCGGCATCCCGCCCTGGTGCCGGGCCACGCCGACCAGGTCCGTCTCGGCCTTGATCAGGATCGCGCCGAGCGCGGCGAGCGTCCCGAGGAACGCCCAGAGCCAGTCGATCCGGCCCTCGCCCCAGATGTCGGCGGCCCGCAGGCCGAGGCCCACCAGCACAGCCGCGTCGCACAGGTAGGCGGCGACCCGGTCCAGGTAGACCCCGCTGAGCGAGTACTGCTTCTTCCAGCGGGCCAGCTCGCCGTCCACGCAGTCGAAGAGCAGGTAGAGCTGGACCATCACCACGCCGAGCACGGCGCCCCAGATGCCCGGCACCAGCAGCGCCGGGGCGGCCAGGGCTCCGGCCAGCGTCATGACGTACGTGACCTGGTTCGGCGTGACGCGGGTGTTGACCAGGTAGCGGTCCACGCGCAGCGAGACCTCGCGCATGTACATGCGCCCGGCCCAGTGCTCGCCGCTTCGCCGGTCCTTCACCCCCGGGGGGTGAACGACCGGACGGAGTTCAGCTACGGATGGTCTTGGCATAGTCGGCGTACGCGTCCCTGATCTGGTCGGTGGACAGGTTGAGGTGCTCCAGGACCGTGAAGCGTCCCGGACGCGTCTGCGGCGCGTAGTCGACGGCGTGTACGAACTCGTCGACGCTGAAACCGATCTCCTCCGGCAGGACCGGCAGACCGTGGCGGCGCAGTATCGATGCCATCAGGAGGGACTCCTGGTGGGCACCGCGCAGATGCATGGCGAAGCACGCGCCGAGGCCGACCTGCTCGCCGTGGCTGGCCGCGCGCTGGGGGTAGAGCAGGTCGAAGGCGTGGTTGATCTCGTGGCAGGCGCCGGACGCCGGACGCGAGTCGCCCGCGACCGACATCGAGATGCCGGTCAGCACGAGCCCCTCGGCCAGCACCTTCAGGAAGCCGTCGTCGCCGACGCCGCCGGGGTGGCGCAGCACGGCCTCGCCGGCCTGGCGGGCCATCGCGGCCGCGAGCCCGTCGATCTCCTCGCCGTTGACCTCGTGGGCCAGCTCCCAGTCGGCGACGCAGGAGATGTTGGAGATCGCGTCGCCGATACCGGAGCGGACGTAACGGGCGGGCGCCTCACGGATCACGTCGAGGTCGATGACCACGGCGATCGGGGTGGGCACCCCGTAGGAGCCGCGCCCGTTGTCGTTGTCGAGCGTGGCGACCGGCGAGCACAGGCCGTCGTGCGAGAGGTTCGTCGCGACGGCGACCATGGGCAGCCCGACCCGCGCCGCGGCGTACTTCGCCACGTCGATGATCTTGCCGCCGCCGAGGCCCACCACCGCGTCGTACCGGTTGCCCTTGATGCCGTCGGCGAGCTTCACCGCGGAGTCGATCGTGCCGTCGGACACCGGATACCAGTCGGCGCCCGGCAGGACCGGGGCGAGCCTCTCCTTGAGGGCGCGCCCGGAGCCGTCGCTGATCGCGATGGCGAGCTTGCCCGAGGAGGAGATCCGCTGATCGGCCAGGAGACCCGCCAGATCGTCCATGGCGCCGCGCCGGATGTCGACGACGACCGGGGACGGAATGAGCCGGGTCAGTACTGGCACGCGATCTCCCGGCCCTTCTTGAGGTCGTCGTGGTTGTCGATCTCGACCCAGGTCACGGTGCCGATGGGGGCCACGTCGACGGTGAAGCCGCGGTTGACCAGCTCCTGGTAGCCGTCCTCGTAGTAGAGGTCGGGGTCGCGCTCGAAGGTGGTCTTCAGCGCGTCCCCCAGCTCCTCGGCGGCCTCGGCCTCGATGAGGGTCACGCCGATGTACTCACCGGTCGCGGTGGCCGGGTCCATCAGCTTGGTGATGCGCTGGACGCCCTTGCCCTCCTCGGTGATGACCTTCATCTCCTCATCGGCGAGCACCTTCTCGGTGTCCAGGGCGAGGATGATCTTCTGGCCCTTGCCGCGGGCGTCCAGGAGGGTCCTCTCGACGGAGACCGGGTGCACGGTGTCGCCGTTGGCGAGGATCACGCCGCGCTTGATGACGTCACGGGCGCACCACAGGGAGTAGGCGTTGTTCCACTCCTCGGCCTTGTCGTTGTCGATCAGCGTGAGGCTGAGGCCGTACGTCGCCTCCAGCTCGGCCTTGCGCGCGTAGACGGCCTCCTTGCGGTAGCCGACGACGATCGCGACCTCGGTGAGTCCGACCTCCGCGAAGTTGGCCAGCGTGAGGTCGAGGACCGTCTTGTCGCCGTCGACAGGGACGAGCGCCTTGGGGAGCGTGTCCGTGTAGGGGCGCAGACGACGTCCTGCACCGGCTGCCAGTACGAGGCCGATCATGCGAGTTCTCCTTCGTCGTGTACGGCGGGCGCCGAGGAGGACACCCAGAAACGGATGGACTCCACGAGCACCACCAGAGCCACGGCGACCGCGAGCGCGGTCAGGGCCGTGGTGAAACCTGAGGCGTGGGTGAGTACGGCGGCGAGGACGGCCACCAGCGCGGTACGGCCCTCGTGTCCACCGATCGTCCGCACCAGCCACTGGGGCGGCGCGCCGGTGCCGCCGCGGATGCGGTACACCGTGTCGTAGTGATGGTAGGCGACGGCCGAGACGAGCCCGAAGGCCGCCGGAACGGCGTGCGGGACGTCGCTGCGGGCCGCCAGCACAAGGATCGTGACGTACTCCCCCGCCCGGAAGAACGGCGGCACCAGCCAGTCGAGCGCACCCTTGAGCGGGCGGGCGACGGCAAGGCCGGAGAGGAGCACGTACACCGCTGCGGCGGCGACGGTGAGCCGGCTGCCGTACGGGAGGAAGAGGGCGCCGCCGATCATGACCAGCGTGCCGAGCAGGGCGACGGCCGGGCCCGTGAACGCGCCCCGGAGGCCGGGGGCGATCGCCGCGACGCCCTGGGCGAGCGGGCCGGAGTCGGCGAGGTCCGCGAGGGCCTGCGCGGCGCGGTCGGTGCGGCGGGCCTTACGGGTCAGCGAGCGCAGCAGGCGGCCCGCGGTGGTGTAGCAGGCGGCCAGGGAGCAGCCGATGAGCAGGGCGTAGAAGACGATGCGCGGGGTGGTGAGGGCGGTGAGCACCGCGATCATGGCCCAGCGCTCGCCGATCGGCAGCACGATCATCCGGCGCGCCCAGACCGTCCAGCCGACGCTGTCGAGCTTGCCGGAGAGGGCGGCGGTGGGGCTGGTGTTGGCGATCGCGTCGTGGTTGGCCTCGTTGAACGAGAAGTCCACGACATGGCGGCATGCCTGGAGGACCATCGCGCCCAGCGCCAGCACCCATACGTCGTCGCCGCCGCGTACGGCGCCGACGGCGAGGCCCGCGTAGTACGCGTACTCCTTGGCCCGGTCGAAGGTGGCGTCCAGCCAGGCGCCCATCGTGGAGTACTGGAGCGAGTAGCGGGCGAGCTGCCCGTCGGTGCAGTCCAGCACGAAGGAGACCAGGAGCAGGATCCCGGCCGCGATGTAGCCGCCGCGGGTGCCGGTGGCCGCCGCGCCGGCCGCGATGAGCGCGGTGATCAGGGACGCGGTGGTGACCTGGTTCGGGGTGAGGCCCCGGCGGGCACACCAGCGGGCGATGTAGCGGGAGTAGGGGCTGATGGCGAAGGTGGTGAAGAAGCCGTCGTGGGCCTTCACCGCGCTCCGCAGCCGTACCGCCTCGTCGTCGACCGCGTCGCGGGCGCTCTCGGCGGTCGCCCGCGCTTCGGCGTCGGTGGGGACGCAGGCGGTGAGCGATCCCAGCTCGGGGCGCTTGACGGCGGTGCCCTCGGCCTCCAGCGCGACGGCGATGCGGCCGGGGACGGTGCGGTCCTCCGGCGCGGGGTCGGCCTCCGGCTCGACGACGGGGGCGCCCGCGCCGACGGCGGCCGTGGTGCGCCGCAGCGCGCGCAGCAGGGCGCCGCGCGCCTCGGGCTGCGCGGTGAGCGCGCCGGGGACGGTGGCGGCGGCGAAGCGCGGGTCGGTCAGTCCGAGCCGCAGCGCGTGGACGTGGCCCACGAAACGCGGGTCGACGAGGGCGACCCGGCGGCCGGCCGGGACGGCGGCGAGGAGAGCTGCGGCGTCACCGGCGTCGGCCGCGGTCTGCACGTCGAAGCCCAGGGACCGCAGATCGTCCGCGAGCGACGACCCGGGTACCGGCGTACCGGTGAGGATGGCGGTCGACAGACGAACTCACTCCTTGGCACTGACGTGGACGGCACACAGCGGCACAGCCACGAGGCGGGCCGGCGGCGTGTCGGCTGAGGCTATCGGATGAACGGAAGGCCGAGTTCACCACCCGTTTGTGCGCCGTTCGGGTGGACCTGCAAGACCGGGCGGCGTTCGCGATCATCATCATCGATCGGGGGCCCGGCCCACAAACCGCGGGTCCGCTCACGGTTTGCGGGCGGCTTAGGGTGGCGGTCATGACATGGCTGATCACAGGCGGGGCGGGATATATCGGGGCACACGTGGCGCGGGCCATGGTCGCGGCGGGCGAGCGGGTCGTGGTGCTCGACGACCGCTCCAGCGGCATCGTGGACCGGCTGCCCGAGGCGGTCACGCTGGTGGAGGGCTCGGCCTCCGACCGGGCGCTGCTGGACCGGGTGCTGGCCGGTCACGCGGTGAGCGGGGTGGTGCATCTCGCGGCGAAGAAGCAGGTCGGCGAGTCCGTGGAGAAGCCGCTGCTGTACTACCGGGAGAACGTCGCCGGGCTGGCCGTCCTGCTGGAGGCCGTGGTCGCGGCGGGGGTGCGGCGCTTCCTCTTCTCGTCCTCGGCGGCCGTCTACGGCGTACCGGATGTGGACCTCATCACGGAGGAGACGCCCTGCCTCCCCATCAACCCGTACGGCGAGACGAAACTCACCGGTGAGTGGCTGGTGCGGGCCACCGGCCAGGCGCACGGGCTCTCGACCGCCTGCCTGCGGTACTTCAACGTGGCGGGCGCGGCCGCGCCGGAGCTCGCGGACACCGGGGTCTTCAACATCGTGCCGATGATGTTCGAGCGGCTGACGCACGGCGAGGCCCCGCGGATCTTCGGCGACGACTATCCGACGCCGGACGGCACCTGCATCCGTGACTACATCCATGTCGCCGATCTGGCGGAGGCGCATCTCGCGGTCGCGCGGCGGCTGGACGAGACGGGCGCGGGGGACCTGACGCTGAACGTCGGCCGGGGCGAGGGCGTCTCGGTCCGGGAGCTGGCGGATGTGATCGGCGAGGTGACGGGGAGCGATCTGAAGCCGGTGGTCGAGCCGCGCCGGGCCGGTGACGCACCGAAGGCGGTGGCGTCGGCCGCCCGGATCGGCCGGGAGCTGGGGTGGACGGCCCGGCGGAGCGTGCGCGAGATGGTGGAGTCGGCCTGGGCGGGCTGGTGCCTGCGCCACCCCGAAGCCCGTGCGCAGGGGCGCTCCTGACGAGTCCGCGCAGGGGCGCCCGACGAGTCCGCCCAGGGGCACCGGTGATCGTGTCAACGCTCTGACCTGCGGAACGTTTCCGCAGGTCAGAGCAGATGACAACGGTGTTCAGTCCCGTGTTGCCCGATACCCCCCACCCGTAGTTCACTGGGCCTGTCGGGCGGTCCTGCCCGGCACCGACGCACGGACCTGGAGGCGTTTTCCATGGGGGCTGGCCACGATCACGGGCATATGCACGGCGGGCCGCCACCGACCGGCACGGCGGCCGCCGCGTACCGGGGCAGGCTCCGCGTCGCGCTGGCGATCACGCTGAGCGTGATGGTCATGGAGATCGTCGGCGGGGTGCTCTCCGACTCACTGGCCCTGATCGCGGACGCCGCCCACATGGCCACCGACGCCCTGGGGCTCGGGATGGCGCTGCTCGCCATCCACTTCGCCAACCGTCCGGCCGGGCCGAACCGCACCTTCGGCTTCGCCCGCGCGGAGATCCTGGCGGCGCTCGCGAACTGTCTGCTGCTGCTGGGCGTCGGCGGCTTCCTGATCTTCGAGGCGGTCGACCGGTTCATCACCCCGGCCGAGACGAAGGGCGGCCTCGCCATCGCGTTCGCCGCGGCCGGTCTGGTGGCCAACGTCGTCTCCCTCTCGCTGCTGATGCGCGGGCAGAAGGAGAGCCTGAACGTGCGGGGCGCCTATCTGGAGGTGCTGGCCGACACCCTGGGCTCGCTCGCCGTGATCATCTCGGCGGGCATCATCATGGCGACCGGCTGGCAGGCCGCCGACCCGATCGCCTCCCTGGTGATCGGCCTGATGATCGTCCCCCGGACGGTGAAGCTGCTGCGGGAGACCCTGAACGTGCTCCTGGAGGCGGCGCCCAAGGGGGTGGACATGGCGGAGGTACGGGCCCACATCACGGCACTGCCCGGGGTGCTGGACGTCCACGACCTGCACGCCTGGACGATCACCTCGGGGATGCCGGTGCTCTCCGCGCACGTGGTGGTGCGCCAGGAGATGTTGGACTCGCTAGGGCACGAGAAGGTGCTGCACGAGTTGCAGGGCTGCCTCGGGGACCACTTCGACGTGGAACACTGCACCTTCCAGCTGGAGCCGAGCGGCCACGCCGAGCACGAGGCGCGTCTCTGCCACTGAGTGATGGGGCCGGGGGCGTGCCGCACCCACCGGTTCCTTCCTCCTCGTCCACCGGGTTTCGGCCAGGTCCCCTTCCCGCCGGATCGGGTTCGGAGCCTCTCGCACCTCCCACATCTCACACGAGGGTTCCCACTTGACCGACCACACCGACCCCCGTTGGACCACCCGCCCGGAGACCCCGGCGGACCGTACGGCCGTGCACGCGGTCAACACGGCCGCGTTCCCGACCCGGGACGAGGCGGACCTCGTGGACGCCCTGCGGGCCGACCCCGAGGCCTGGCTGCCTGAGCTCAGCTACGTCGCCGAGGCCCCGGACGGCTCCTTGGCGGCGTACGCGCTGCTGACCCGCTGCCGGGTCGGCGACGCCCCGGCGCTCGCCCTGGCCCCGGTGGCCACGTCCCCCGCGCACCAGCGGCAGGGCGCGGGGCAGGCCGTGGTGCGGGCGGTGCTGGACGCCGCCCGGGTGCGCGGTGAGGCGCTGGTGCTGGTGCTCGGCCATGCCGCGTACTACCCGCGCTTCGGTTTCGCGCCTGCCTCGCGCTACGGGATCCGGCCAGGTTTCGAGGTGCCGGACGAGGCGATGATGGCCCTGGTGCTGGACGATTCGGTTCCTGTTCCGGCGGGCCTGATCCGTTATCCGGCGGCCTTCGGCGTCTGACGGACCGTCCGTCCCGCCGCGTTCGCAGGGCGTGGCGGGACGGACATGCCCGGCCCCGGAGTGCGGACAAGCGGCTTTTGTACGGCAGACTTGACCGGACTCCAGGGGCCCGGCGCACGAGGCCGGGGACCAAAGCGAAGGATGGGTATGCCGACCACACCAGCCACCGCGACGCACAGCTCGTCGAACGGCACCGCAGAAGCGATCATGCTCGAACTGGTCGACGAGAACGGCACCACCATCGGCACCGCGGAGAAGCTGGCGGCCCACCAGGCCCCCGGGCAGCTGCACCGCGCGTTCTCCGTGTTCCTCTTCGACGAGCAGGGGCGGCTCCTGCTGCAGCGCCGGGCGCTCGGCAAGTACCACTCCCCCGGCGTCTGGTCGAACACCTGCTGCGGGCACCCCTATCCGGGCGAGGCCCCGTTCGCGGCCGCCGCCCGGCGTACGTACGAGGAGCTGGGGCTCTCGCCCTCGCTGCTGGCCGAGGCGGGCACAGTCCGCTACAACCACCCGGACCCGGCATCGGGCCTGGTGGAGCAGGAGTTCAACCACCTGTTCGTGGGAATGGCGCAGGAGGCGCTGAAGCCGGACCCCGAGGAGGTCGGCGAGACCGCCTTCGTGACGGCGGCCGAGCTGGAGAAGCGGCATGCCGAGAGCCCGTTCTCGGCATGGTTCATGACGGTGCTGGACGCGGCACGCCCGGCGATCCGTGAGCTGACGGGGCCGTCGGCGGGCTGGTGACCCTTGGCCCGGTCGCCTACGCGGGGGGGCGGTCAGAGCTGCGTCTTCAACGGCAGCGCCGCCCAGATGATCTTCCCGCCGCTCGCGGTGTGCTCGACGTCGCAGGTGCCGCCCGCCTCCGCGGTGACCACCTTGACCAGCAGCAGGCCCCGGCCGCCGGTCTGCGCGTAGTCCGTCTCCAGGGCGGTGGGGCGGTAGGGGTGGTTGTCCTCGACCGAGACTCTGACCCAGTCGGCGGCGATGGCCACCTCGACGGCCAGCTCGGGTGAGAGGAGCGCCGCGTGCTTGACGGCGTTGGTGACCAGCTCCGAGACGATCAGCAGCAGCCCCTGGAGGATGTCGTCCTCGATCGGCACGCCCTGCCGGCCGAGGAGGTCACGTACGGCGTGCCGGGCGCTGGGCACGGACGCGTCCACGGCGGGGGCGGTGAAGCGCCACACCCCCTCGTACGACACGGGGTCGGCAGGGGCACTCCCGAGGCTCTCCATCGTCCGGCACCAGCTCTCACTCGCACTGCACTGACCGTCGAGTAAAGAGTGTTGGGAATGGCTTGGTCCGGACCGTGCCACTGATCGGAAGTAGCCAGGTATCGGCGCTATTTGACCAAACGTGTAGGTTGCCGGTCGCCCAGGGACTATTTTTGACCGTCTTCTGGTGACGCGATCGGCTCATTCGCGGACGGGGCAGTTTCATCGAGCCGATCCGAGACCATGCTGACGATACGTCGGCCGCCGATGCCGATGGCGATCAGGCCGAGCCCGTCGAACAGCAGGGCCAGCGAGAAGAAGCAGCCGAGAACGTACAGGCTGCTGTGCGGCCAGTCGAACAGCACCAGCAGGCCCAGCAGCAGACCGAAGGCGCCCTGCAGCAGCGTCCATCCCCTCTGCGGGCCGCGCACCACGACGCTGCCGACGAGCCGGAAGACCCCGCCGGTCAGGAAGAGCAGGGCGGCGAACATGGTCAGCGCCTCGGCCGTGCCCTCGGGATGCTTGATGACGACGACGCCCGCGGCGATGTTGAGGGCCGCGACCACCACGCCCAGCCAGAAGTAGTTCGTGCCGCGCGACTCGATGGCGTGCAGCAGCCCGACCAGGCCGCCGACGAGCAGCAGCCAGCCGAAGAGCAGCATCGAGGTGAGGGTGGCGACGCCGGTGTAGATCAGGCCGATGACGCCCGCGATCACCAGCAGTGTGCCGAGCAGCGCGAGCCAGCCGAAACTGCGGCTCAGCTTCCGGCCCTCGGCGGTGGGTTCGTTCATCGACAGCTCCTCACGGTGCGTGCCCGCCTCACGCCCCCTTCTTGATCATAGGTTCGAACCCTGCGGATAGCATCCGGCGCATGGACCGTACGGAACCTCGCCTGATCACCTCCGTCGAGCACGGCGTCGCCACCGTGGTGATCGCGAACCCCGCCAAGCGCAACGCGATGACCCCCGCGATGTGGCGGAGCGTGCCGGAGCTGCTGGGGCGGCTGGCGGAAGACCCGGCGGTCCGGGTGCTGGTGCTGACCGGGGCCGGTGACACCTTCTGCGCCGGGGCCGACATCTCCACGCTGCGGGAGGGCGCGGCCACCGCCCAGGACCTGGCGGTGGCGGCCGAGGAGGCGCTCGCCGCGTTCCCCCTGCCGACACTGGCAGCGGTGCGCGGCTACTGCGTGGGAGGCGGCAGCCAGCTCGCGGCGGCCTGCGATCTGCGGTTCGCGGAGGAGGGCGCCTCCTTCGGGGTCACCCCGGCCAAGCTCGGCATCGTCTACCCCGCCTCCTCGACCCGGCGGCTGGTCGCCCTCGTCGGCCCGGCCACGGCCAAGCACCTGCTGTTCTCCGGCGAGCTGATCGGCACGGAACGGGCGCTGCGCACCGGTCTGGCCGACGAGGTGCTGCCCGCCGGCGGCCTGGACGAGCGGGTCGAGGAGTACGTACGCGTGCTGGCGTCCCGGTCGCAGCTGACCCAGGCCGCGGCGAAGGAGTTCGCCGCGGGCCGGACGGACCGGGACGCCCACTGGGCCGGTGAGGCGCGGGGCAGTGCGGACACGGCGGAGGGGGTCGCCGCCTTCCTGGAGCGGCGCGCGCCCCGGTTCACCTACACCACGGCGTCCATCGGGTGACGCGGTGCGCCACGGGCCTACCGGGTGACGTGGCGGCTCCTGGCCCGCCACTCCTCGACGAGGGCTGCCGGGGCCTTCTGCGGCGAGCCGCAGTCGTACGGCGGCTGCGGGTCGTACTCCGTGAGCAGCTGCACCGAGCGGGCCACGTCGTCGCCCGCGATCCGGCCGAGCAGAGTCAGCCCCATGTCGATGCCGGAGGAGACCCCGGCGGCGGTGACGTACTTGCCGTCGAGAACGACGCGCTCCCCCGTCGGCTCGGCCCCGAACTCCTTCAGCAGCTCCAGCGCCAGCCAGTGCGAGGTCGCCCGTCGGCCCGTGAGCAGTCCGGCGGCGGCCAGCAGCAGCGATCCGGTGCAGACCGAGGTGGTCCAGGTGCTGGTGGCGTCGGCCGCGCGCAGCCAGCCGAGCAGGGCCTCGTTCTCCATCTGGTCGCTCTGGCCGGGGCCGCCCGGCACGATCACCAGGTCGGGGGACGGCACCTCGGCGAGCGTCTTCCCCGCGACGAGCGCGAGGCTCCCGCTGTCGTTGCGAACGGGTCCGGTCCGCTCGGCCACGAAGACGGTCTCGGCGCCGGGGGCCCGGCTGAGGATCTCGTAGGGGCCCACCGCGTCCAGGGCGGTGAAGCGGTCGAAGAGCACGATGGCGATCTGCACGGTGATGCCTCTCGGTTGGGCGGTAGGGGTCTTCCGGGGGGGCGGTGGGTCGGTGGGTGGATGGGTCGGTGGGGCGGCCGGTGCGGTTCAGGTACGGGGGGCGGGGGCGCGGAAGCGGCGGCGGTATTCGGCCGGCGCCGTCGCGAGGGTCTTCACGAAGGCCCGGCGCATGGCCTCCGGGGTGCCGTAGCCACTGGCGCGGGCGACCTGCCCGACGCCGTCGACGGTGTCCTCCAGGAGCCGGCGGGCGTGTTCGAGCCGGACCTGCTCGACGTACCGCCCCGGGGTCGTGCCGGTCTCCGCCCGGAAGGCGCGGGCGAAGTGCCGGGGCGAGAGCCGGGCGCGGGCCGCGAGGGCGTCGACCCCGAGGTCGGCGTCCGGGTGCTGGGTGATCCAGTGCTGGACCTCGCGCAGCGGTTCGCGCTGTGCGGTCTGGGCCCTGAGCTGGGCGCTGAACTGGGCCTGGTTGCCGGGGCGGCGCAGGAACACCACGAGATGCCGGGCGATGTTCAGCGCGAGATCCCGCCCGTGGTCCTCCTCGACGAGCGCGAGGGCCAGGTCGATGCCGGCGGTGACGCCCGCCGAGGTGGCCAGCCTCCCGTCCCGTACGAAGATCGGCTCGGGGTCGACCCGGACGGCCGGGTGGTCGCGGGCCAGCCGCTCGCAGTAGTTCCAGTGGGTGGTGACCCGGTGTCCGTCCAGCAGGCCCGCCTCGGCCAGCAGCAGCGCCCCGGTGCACACGGAGACGAGCCGGTCCGGCTTCGGCCCGTGCTCCCGCAGCCAGGCGGTCAGCTCCGGGAGGGAGCCCCGGGTGCCGTGCCCGCCGGGCACCAGCAGGGTGTGCGGGGCGGGCGCGTCGGCCAGGCTGCTGTCGGGCAGCAGGGTGAGGCCGCCGGTGGACCGGACGGGGCCGCCGTCGAGCGAGGCGGTCCGCAGGTCGTAGGAGACACCGGGTGACCGGGAGGCGCCGGCGAACACCTCCATCGGGCCGGTCACGTCGAGGCCCTGGACGCCGTCGAAGAGGACGACGAGGACGGTTCGCTGCTTCACGTCTGCCATCCTGGGCGGCGGGCGGCGATGGCCGCAATGCCGAATCCCCCACCTTTCCTGCCATCGATACGCCACCGACCTGCGATGGACCTGCCACCGAGCTGCCCCGGAAGGCGATGGGCCTCCCCCGGGGTTCCACTCCGTACCGACCAGTCGGTAACGTGCAGGTATGAGTACCCTTCCGGCCCGCGCGGAGCGCCGCTGCCACAACGCCGTCAACCCGCTGCACTCCTGCCTCTTCTTCTCCCCCGACCTGGGTGCGGAGATGGCGAAGATCGGCATCGAGGACCCTTCCGCCGCCTACTTCGCGACCCGGGCCGCCGCGCTCGGCGCGGTGGGCGCGGGGACCGTCAGCGCCACCTTCTACAACTTCAACCCCGAGCTGGTGGCCCGCCATGTGCCCGCCGTCTGGGAGACCGCCTCGCCCGAGCAGGTCCTCGGAGCCCGGCTGCGGGCGGCGGACTCGACGCTGCGACGGCTGCTCGGCGAGGAGATCATCGGATCCGACGAGATGGCGGAGGCGGCCCGGCTCGCGCTGCGCGCCACGGAGGCCTGCACCCCGCACGCCCGCCCGCTGTACGCCGCGCACGCGGACCTGCCGGTGCCCGAGGAACCGCACCTGGCGTTCTGGCACGCCGCGACGCTGCTGCGCGAGCACCGGGGCGACGCGCACCTGGCGGCCCTGCTCGCCGCCGGTCTGGACCCGCTCGAATCGCTCGTCAGCCACACGGCCACCGGCAAGGGCATGGCGATCCGCTGGGTCCTGTCCTCCCGGGGCTGGCGGCGCGCCGACTGGGAGGCGGCGTCCGGCCGGCTGCGGGAGCGCGGGCTGCTGGCCGACGGCGAGGAGTTGGCACTGACCGAGGCGGGCACGGCACTGCGCGCGGAGGTCGAGGAGGCGACGGACCGCATGGACGTCGCCCCGTACCAACACCTGGGCGCGGACGGCGTGGAGCGGCTCACAGAACTGGGACGCGGCTTCCTCTTCACGGCCGCGGCGGCGGGCGCGTTCCCGGCCTCGGCGACCGGCCAGGGCTGACCCCGCGCCGTCCGGAGCCCCCGCACCCGGTGCGGGGGCTCCTGGCGTGTTCGCCGAGGTCACGCGACACGGCCCCCGGCCACCCGGCACAATGCAGACCAGGGGGGGGGATGCCCCCCAGCAAGCAAGAACGTGCTCATCACCACCCGGGCACGGCCAGCACAGCCAGTACGAGAAGGCGAGTCGGGAAAACCGTGACGACGTCCATCGAAGGCAGGATCGCCGAGGAGCTCGGCGTACGTGAGCGACAGGTCAGAGCGGCCGTCGAGCTGCTCGACGGCGGATCGACCGTGCCGTTCATCGCGCGCTACCGCAAGGAGGCGACCGAATCCCTCGACGATGCGCAGCTGCGCACGCTGGAGGAACGGCTGCGCTATCTGCGGGAGCTGGAGGAGCGGCGTACGGCGATCCTCGACTCCGTGCGCGAACAGGGCAAGCTCGACGCGGCGTTGGAGGCGAGCATCCGGGCGGCCGAGACGAAGGCGCGCCTGGAGGACATCTACCTGCCGTTCAAGCCGAAGCGGCGGACGAAGGCGCAGATCGCCCGGGAGGCGGGGCTCGAACCGCTGGCGGACGGTCTGCTCGGCGACCCGTCGGTCGATCCGCTCGCGGCGGCCGCCGCGTTCGTGGACGGCGACAAGGGCGTCGCGGACGCGGCCGCCGCTCTGGACGGCGCCCGGTCGATCCTCACCGAGCGGTTCTCCGAGGACGCCGACCTGACCGGTGAGCTGCGCGAGCGCATGTGGACGCGCGGCCGGCTGGCGGCGAAGGTGCGCGAGGGGCAGGAGGAGGCGGGCGCGAAGTTCGCCGACTACTTCAGCTTCGCGGAGCCGTTCACCGCGCTGCCCTCGCACCGGGTGCTCGCGATGCTGCGCGGCGAGAAGGAGAACGTGCTCGACCTGGTTCTGGAACCGGAGGAGCCCGAGGCCGCCGAGCGGCCGGGTCCGTCCGCGTACGAGAACATGATCGCCCGCCGCTTCGAGATCGCCGACCGGGGCCGCCCGGGCGACAAGTGGCTCGCGGACACGGTGCGTTGGGCGTGGCGGACCCGGATCCAGGTACACCTGGGCATCGACCTGCGGCTGCGGCTGCGCACGGCGGCGGAGGACGAGGCGGTCCGGGTCTTCGCGTCGAACCTGCGCGATCTGCTGCTCGCCGCCCCGGCCGGCACGCGCGCCACCCTCGGTCTCGACCCCGGTTTCCGTACGGGGGTGAAGGTCGCGGTCGTCGACGCGACCGGCAAGGTGGTGGCGACCGATGTGATCCACCCGCATGTGCCCGCCAACAAGTGGGACCAGGCGCTGGCGAAGCTCGCGCACCTCGCGAAGGAGCACGCGGTCGACCTGATCGCGATCGGCAACGGCACCGCGTCCCGCGAGACGGACAAGCTCGCCGGTGAACTGATCGACAAACACCCGGAGTTGAAGCTCACCAAGGTGATGGTCTCGGAAGCGGGCGCCTCGGTCTACTCCGCCTCCGCCTTCGCCTCGCAGGAACTGCCCGACATGGACGTGTCGTTGCGCGGCGCGGTCTCGATCGCGCGGCGGCTCCAGGACCCGCTGGCCGAGCTGGTGAAGATCGACCCGAAGTCGATCGGCGTCGGCCAGTACCAGCACGACCTGTCCGAGGTGAAGCTCTCGCGGTCGCTGGACGCGGTCGTCGAGGACTGTGTGAACGGCGTCGGCGTGGACGTCAACACCGCGTCCGCTCCGCTGCTTTCCCGGGTCTCGGGGATCAGCTCGGGGCTCGCCGAGAACATCGTCGCGCACCGGGACTCCAACGGCCCCTTCCGCTCGCGCAAGGCGCTCAAGGACGTGGCGCGGCTCGGCCCGAAGGCGTACGAGCAGTGCGCGGGCTTCCTGCGGATCCGGGGCGGCGACGACCCGCTCGACGGCTCCAGCGTGCACCCCGAGGCCTACCCGGTGGTGCGGCGGATGGGGCAGAGCGCGGGCGGCGAGGTCGCCTCGCTGATCGGGAACGCGGAGGCTCTGCGGGCGCTGCGGGCGGCGGACTTCGTGGACGACATGTTCGGGCTGCCGACCGTGACGGACATCCTCAAGGAGCTGGAGAAGCCGGGGCGCGACCCCCGACCCGCTTTCCGCACGGCGACCTTCAAGGAGGGCGTCGAGAAGCTCGGCGACCTGGAGCCCGGCATGGTGCTGGAGGGTGTCGTGACGAACGTGGCGGCGTTCGGCGCGTTCGTCGACGTCGGCGTCCACCAGGACGGTCTGGTGCACGTCTCGGCGCTGTCGAAGACATTCGTGAAGGACCCGCGCGACGTCGTGAAGCCCGGGGACATCGTGAAGGTCAAGGTCATGGACGTCGACGTGCCGCGCAAGCGGATCTCGCTGACGCTGCGCCTCGACGACGAGCCCGGCGCGGGCGGCGGCTCCGGCGGCGGGCAGCAGGGCCGCGGCGAGCGGGGCGGCCGTCCCCCGAAGCAGCGCCAGGGCCAGGTACAGGGCCAGTCGTCCGGTGGCGGCCAGGGCCGTCAGGGCGGCGGCGGCCGGGACCGGCGCGGCGGTGGCGGGTCTCGACAGGGCGGCCAGGGCGCTCCGGCCCCGGCGAACAGCGCGATGGCGGACGCTCTCCGGCGGGCCGGGCTGACCGACCCGAAGCAGGGCGGCGGCCGGGGACGCTGAGCCCCGGAGGTCTCGGGGGGAGAGCCCCTCACGGTTACGGGGGTTGAGTGCGAGCAGCACTCAACCCCCGTAACCCTGCTCAGACTTCCTTGATCTGGCCGTCCGCCACTTCGATGCGGCGCGTGGTGCGGACCGCCTCCAGCATCCGGCGGTCGTGGGTGACCAGGAGCAGGGTGCCCGTGTACGTCTCCAGGGCCGCCTCCAACTGCTCGATGGCGGGCAGGTCCAGGTGGTTCGTCGGCTCGTCGAGCACCAGGAGGTTGACACCCCGGCCCTGGAGCAGGGCGAGGGCGGCGCGGGTGCGTTCGCCCGGGGAGAGGCTGGTCGCGGGACGCATCACGTGGTCGGCTCGGAGGCCGAACTTGGCGAGCAGCGTGCGGACTTCGGCCGGTTCCGTGTCGGGGACGGCCGCGCAGAACGCGTCCAGCAGCGACTGCGCCCCGAGGAACAGCTTGCGGGCCTGGTCCACCTCGCCGACGACGACACCCGAACCGAGCGTGGCGTTCCCGGAGTCCAGCGGCAGCCGCTCCAACAGGGCTGCCAGCAGCGTGGACTTGCCCGCGCCGTTGGCACCGGTGATGGCGACACGGTCCGCCCAGTCGATCTGGAGCGAGGCGGGGCCGAAGGTGAAGTCACCGCGTACGACGCCGGCTTCGCGCAGGGTAGCGACGACGGAACCGGAGCGCGGGGCGGAGGCGATCTCCATCCGCAGCTCCCACTCCTTGCGCGGTTCCTCGACGACGTCGAGACGTTCGATCATGCGCTGGGTCTGGCGGGCCTTCGCGGCCTGCTTCTCGCTGGCCTCGCTGCGGGCGTTGCGGCCGAGCTTGTCGCCGTCGGTGGCCTTGCGGCGGGCGTTCTTGACGCCCTTGTCCATCCAGGAGCGCTGCATATGGCCGCGCGCTTCGAGCGACGCCTTCTTGTCGGCGTACTCCTCGTACCCCTCCCGGGCGTGCCGGCGGGCGGTCTCTCGCTCCTCCAGATAGGCCGCGTAGCCACCGCCGTACAGGTTGATCTGCTGCTGGGCGAGGTCCAGCTCCAGCACCTTGGTGACCGTGCGCATCAGGAACTCGCGGTCGTGGCTGATGACGACGGTGCCCGCGCGCAGGCCGGACACGAAGCGCTCCAGTCGGTCGAGACCGTCGAGGTCGAGGTCGTTGGTGGGCTCGTCGAGCAGGAAGACGTCGTAGCGGGAGAGGAGGAGGGAGGCGAGTCCCGCGCGGGCCGCCTGTCCGCCGGAGAGCGCGGTCATGGGCCGGTCGAGGCCCACGGTCAGGCCCAGCTCGGCGGCGACCTGCTCGGCCCGCTCCTCCAGGTCCGCGCCGCCCAGGGCGAGCCAGCGCTCCAGCGACTCGGAGTACGCGTCGTCAGCGCCGGGCGCCCCCGCGACCAGGGCCTCGGTCGCCTCGTCCATCGCGCGCTGGGCGTCGGCAACGCCGGTGCGGCGGGCCAGGAACGCGGCCACGGTCTCGCCGTCGCGGCGCTCGGGCTCCTGCGGAAGGTGGCCGACGGTGGCGGTGGGCGGGGAGAGCCGCAGCTCGCCCTCCTCCGGGCGGTCGAGGCCGGCGAGCAGGCGGAGCAGGGAGGACTTACCCGCGCCGTTGACTCCGACGAGACCGATCACGTCGCCGGGGGCGACGACGAGGTCGAGCCCGGCGAAAAGCGTGCGGTCGCCGTGTCCGGCGGCGAGGTCCTTGGCGACGAGAGTGGCAGTCATCAGGGTGACGATCCTAGTCGCCGGTACGCGATGCCCTTGCCGGGCGATGCCCTGTCGGTTGATGCCCACGGTGGCCCGGCCTCCTTCTCCGTCTCCTTCAGCCTGCCGGTACGGCGGGCCGGGGCACAGCGGGCCGGCGGCCCGGGGACCGGGCGGCACGGGGCCCAGCCGCCCCGGCGACACGGGGGCCCAGCGGCGCCGCGGCAC
>NZ_JBHXJG010000098.1:0-25151 GCF_042723425.1 Streptomyces sp. NPDC058375
GCCGTACGGCAGCGGAGGCGCGGCCGACAGTCGCCACCGCCTCCCGCCATCGCCCCCGCACACCTTCTTCACAGGCCCTCACCCGGATGCCGGACGGAAGCGGCGAAAGGCCGCTTTGCCCGTTCCCGGGTTCGAGGCATCAGAGCGTGCCGAACGCCCGCTCGATGATGTCCAGGCCCTCGTTCAGCAGGTCCTCGCCGATCACCAGCGGCGGCAGGAAACGCAGGACGTTGCCGTACGTGCCACAGGTCAGGACGAGCAGCCCCTCGGCGTGGCAGGCCTTCGCGAGCGCGCCGGCCGCCTCCGGGTTCGGGTCCTTCGTGCCGGACTTCACGAGCTCGATCGCGATCATCGCGCCGCGGCCGCGGATGTCACCGATGATGTCGCCGTTCGGGAGCTTCGCCTGCATCTCGGCGAGGCGGCCCTTCATGACCTCCTCGATCCGCTTGGCCTTCCCGTTCAGGTCCAGCTCGCGCATCGTCTCGATCGCGCCCAGCGCACCGGCGCAGGCGACCGGGTTCCCGCCGTACGTACCGCCCAGGCCGCCCGCGTGTGCGGCGTCCATGATCTCGGCGCGGCCGGTCACGGCGGAGAGCGGCAGACCGCCCGCGATGCCCTTGGCGGTGGTGATCAGGTCCGGGACGACGCCCTCGTCCTCACAGGCGAACCACTGGCCGGTGCGGCAGAAGCCGGACTGGATCTCGTCCGCGACGAAGACGATGCCGTTGTCCTTGGCGAACTGGGCGATCGCCGGGAGGAAGCCCTTGGCGGGCTCGATGAAGCCGCCCTCGCCGAGCACCGGCTCGATGATGATCGCGGCGACGTTCTCCGCGCCGATCTGCTTGGTGATCGCGTCGACGGCCTGCGCGGACGCCTCGGCACCGGCGTTCTCGGCACCGGTCGGCCAGCGGTAGCCGTAGGCGACCGGGACGCGGTAGACCTCGGGCGCGAACGGGCCGAAGCCCTGCTTGTACGGCATGTTCTTCGCCGTCATGCCCATGGTCAGGTTGGTGCGGCCGTGGTAGCCGTGGTCGAAGACGACGACGGCGGTGCGCTTGGTGTAGGCGCGGGCGATCTTCACCGCGTTCTCGACGGCCTCGGCGCCCGAGTTGAACAGCGCGGACTTCTTCGCGTGGTCGCCCGGCGTCAGCTCGGCGAGCTGCTCGCAGACCTCGACGTACCCCTCGTACGGCGTGACCATGAAACAGGTGTGGGTGAAGTCCGCGAGCTGCGCGGAGGCCCGGCGTACGACGGCCTCGGCGGACGCGCCCACGGAGGTCACGGCGATCCCGGACCCGAAGTCGATCAGCCGGTTGCCGTCCACGTCCTCGATGATCCCGCCGCCCGCACGGGCGGTGAACACCGGCAGGGTGGAGCCCACACCTGCGGCGACGGCCGCGGTCCGCCGAGCCTGCAGCTCGACGGACTTCGGGCCGGGGATGGCAGTGACGACGCGGCGCTCCTGCGGGATTGCGGTCATGCGGGGCTCCTGGGGGTGTTTCGGACGCTCTTCTCCTCGCAGGCTAGGGGTGGGGGAGGGGTGCGGGCATGCTCCGAACGGGAGTGGTGGGGGTGTGTCCTTGTCCTTGGCGGACAGGTGGCGGCACTCGGCGCGCCCGAGGTGACACGCGTCCCCTCGGCTCCCGGACGGTCACTATCCGGGCGCGTTGCTGAACTCACCGTGTGCGCGCACTAGATTGACCGGGGCAGCGGACGGACCGGCAGGTCAAGGGGGCAGTGGTTCATGGACGACGACGGCACGCGGGGTGTACGGGGACCGGACGCGGACAGGGCCCCCGGTCCGGCCGTTCCGCCACCGCCCACGACCCCGCCACGGATCCCGCACCCCGCCGCCGGTACGCATCCGGCCGACCGGCATCCGGCCCCTCCGGTGGAGGGCCGTCCCGCCGGGCCCGCGTCGCCGCTGGGTCACTCGCCGTCTCGGCCCGCGTCGACCCCGCCGGTGAAGCACCATCCGGCCGGGCCCGCGGCGTCCCCGCCCGCCGAGCAGCCGCCCCCCGGGGCCCCGGTCGACGCCTGGCTGCGCACCCCCCGACCGCCGCAGGAACCGGGCGTCTGGCGGTACGGCTACACCCCGCCCCCGCCCGAGGAGTCCGAGCGGGTGTCCGACCGGTCGCTGCTGGTCGGCGCGCTGATCGCGCTGCTCTCCGCGCTGCTGCTGTGGTCGCTGTGGCGCAACGGCTACCTCCCCTACCGCCTTGTCCCCCTGAAGCTCTTCACCCCGGGCGAGTGGTGGAACCCGGGCACCTCCGGCGGCCCCCGCACCATCGAGGGCAGCGACGCCCTCACGGTGTACGAGGCGATCCTCTTCGGCCTGCTGGCCTACGGCTGCGGTCGCGTGGGCAACTTCGCCGAGCTCTTCCGCCGCCATGTCGCCGAGCGCGGTCAGCCCTTTCTCGCCCTCGCGGCAGCCGCCGCCGCGGGCCTGACCCAGTTGCTCGTCTGGAAGGAGACGCTCCCGGTCGTCCGCCCCGTCCTGGTCCTGGTCGCCTCCGTCGCGGGCGGCGAGATCTACCAGAGCCAGACCGTCGTCAACGTGATCTACGCGTTGATCGCCGCCGCCGTCCTCTGGCCCTTCGCCCGGCTCGGCCGCTGGCGCGAGCTGATCGCCGCCCGCCGGGGTACTTCTGCCGTCACGCCCGCGGACACCTCGGCCCCCGCCACCACGACCTCCGCCGACCAGTGGCCCGAGCTGCGCGCCGCCGGCTGGACCGACGCCGCGGAGACTCTCACCGCCGAGGTCCGCACCGGCCGCATGAACGACGTGGACGTGGCCCGGCTCCGCCACGCCTGGACCCTCGCCACCCGGCGGCCCGAACGGCTCGCCCCCCTCGCGGAGGCCGTCCTGCGGACCGGCGGGGCCGCCGCCCTGCACCCCTCCGGCACCCGCGACCTGCCCCGGCGCACCGCCCGCCACGACGTGCTCACCGGCCAGGTCAGGATCGGCCGGTGCGCCGAGGACCCGCACAACCCGTACGTCCGCCGGGGCACGGGCCTCGCCCTGGACCCCGCCCTGCTCGGCACGTCCCTGCTCGCCGTCGGGCCGCCCGGCGCCGGGAAGTCCGCCCGGCTGGTCCGGCCGGTCGTCGAGGCGCTCGCCCTGCGCGCGCTGGCCGGACAGGCCGCGGTCCTCGCCGTCGGCGGGGCGGGTGAGCCGCTCGGCCCGGACGACGCCTTCGACGTCGTCGTCCGCCTCGGCCACCCCGGCTCCGCCCACGACATCGACCTGTACGGCGGCACCACCGACCCCGACGAGGCGGCAGCCGTCCTCGCCGAAGGGCTCGTCGGCGATGTCGGCAGCCTCGACAGCCGCCGCGCCGCCACCGTCCTCGCCCAGTTGCTCGGCCCGTACCGCGCCGCGCACGGCCACTTCCCCTCCGTACCCGAGCTGCGTGAACTCCTCGACGGCACACCGGCCGCACACGCCGGGCTCCGCGCCTCCCTCGAAGCCGCAGGTCACCACGCGATGCTCCGCGAGCTGGACGCGCGGTCCCGGCAGGCGGGTGGCCCCGGCGACCCGGCGCCCGCCCTCGCCGACCGGGTGGCCCTGCTCGACCGGCCCACGTTCGCCGGGTTCTTCGCCACCGGCCCGGACGCCCGCCCCTTCGAGCTGCGTGCGCTCGGCCAGCACCCGCTGCGGGTCCGCGTCGACCTGCCGGAGCGCGGCCACGCGGAGGCGGCCCGGCTGCTGACCCGGCTGCTCCTCGCCCAGTTCACCGCGATCACCGCCGCCCGCACCGACACCTCGCTCTTCGTCTGCCTCGTCCTGGACGACGCCACCCACGCCGTCACCGCCGAGACCGTCCGAGGCATCCGCCGGCTCCGCTCGGTCAACGCCGGGGCGGTGCTGACCCTGCGTACCGTCGACGACGTCCCCGAAGCCCTGCACACCCCGCTGCTCGGCGCGGTCGGCTGCACGGCGGCCTTCTCCGGCATCACCACCTGGGACGGCAAACGCTTCGCCGAGGCCTGGGGCAAGGAATGGGTGGAGACCCGCGAGGTCGCCCAGCACACCGTCTTCGCCGACCAGCCGTTCACCCGCGCCCTGCACGCCCTGCGCAAGCTCGTCACCGGCAAGGCCGTGACCACGGACGCGGTGACCGTACGGCAGGTCGAGCGGGAGCGGTGGTCGGCCTCGGAACTGGCGTACGCGGTTCCGGCCGGGCACGCGGTCATCCGGTTGGCCAATGTCGAGGGCGAACACGCACCCCCCCTCCTCGTCCACCTCGACGGCTGAGACGCAGGAAGTGGCTACCCGGAAGTAACCCGACAGTCGACGGAGAGCGGTTACCGGCACCCTGCCGCCCTGGCAGAATCGGAGGTAGCCGTTCATACGGGACGGCGAAATTCGGGGCCATCGTGACGGCCGGCGATCCGGCCGTCCGTACGGCGGTGGCGCCCGCGACCTCGTCCCCGACCTTGAGGGTTCCCCGCCCATGCCCCCCACGCTCGCCTCGCTCGTCCAGCACTCGGCGCTCAAGCTCACCGTGCGGGCGGGCGCGGACCGGCTCGGCACCCCCGTGCGCTGGGCCCACGCCAGTGAGCTTGCCGACCCCGTCCCGTACATGGACGGCGGCGAACTCCTCCTCGTCACCGCCACCAACCTCGACGCCGAGAACGCCGACTCCATGCGGCGCTACGTGCGGCGGCTGGCCGGGGCCGGGGTCGCCGGGGTCGGCTTCGCGGTCGGGGTCAACTACGAGGACGTGCCGGAAGCGCTCGTCGAAGCCGCCGAGGAAGCCGGCCTGCCGCTTCTCGAAGTGCCCCGCCGCACCCCGTTCCTCGCCATCAGCAAGGCCGTCTCCGCCGCCATCGCCGCCGACCAGTACCGCGCGGTCACCGCCGGTTTCGAGGCCCAGCGTGAGCTGACCAAGGCCGCGCTCGCCGGGGACGGGCCCGCCGATCTCCTCGCCCGGCTCGCCGCCCACGTCGACGGCTGGGCCGCCCTGTACGACACCTCCGGCGCGGTCCTCGCCGCCGCCCCCGAGTGGGCCGCCCGCCGCGCCGCCCGCCTCACCCCCGACGTCGAACGCCTCCGGGACAGACCCGCCCCCGCCAGCGTCGTCGTCGGTGACAACGAGGACCGGGTCGAGCTCCAGTCGCTGGGCACCGGCCGCCGGGCGCGCGGCGCGCTGGCCGTCGGTACGGGGGCGGCGCTCGGGACCGCCGAGCGGTACGCCGTGCACTCCGCCGTCGCCCTGCTCACCCTCACCACCGCCCGCTCCCGCTCCCTCCAGGGCGCCGAACAACGCCTGGGCGCCGCCGTCCTGCGCATGCTGCTCGCCGGACAGCCCGACCATGCCCGGGCGGTCGCCGGAGACCTCTACGGCGGGCTGCTCGACGCCCCGTTCCGGCTGCTCATCGCCGAGGCCTCCGCACCCGCCGGGCCTGAGCTGCTCACCGAGACGATGGAGGCCGCCGCCGCCCGTACCGGCGAGGCCCTGCTCCTGGTCCCCGAGGGCGAACGCGTCGTCGTGCTCGCCGCCGACGGCGGCTCCGCCGTCGCCGCCTGCGCGGCCTACGCCGAGGCCCAGGACGACCGCGCCCCGCGCGAGGGCGGCGCCGAGGACAGCGACGTCGTGGTGGGCCTCTCCGCCCCCTCCGGCCCGATCGCCGTCTCCGCCGCGTACAAGCAGGCCGAACAGGCCCTCTCCGTCGCCCGCCGCCGGGGCAGGGCCCTGGTCGAACACGAGGAGCTGGCCGCCGGCTCGGTCCTCCCGCTGCTCGCCGACGACGCGGTACGGGCCTTCGCGGACGGCATGCTCCGCGCCCTGTACGAGCACGATGCCAAGGGCCGCGGCGACCTCGTGGCCTCCCTGCGTGCCTGGCTCTCCCGCCACGGTCAGTGGGACGCCGCCGCCGCCGACCTCGGCGTGCACCGGCACACCCTGCGCTACCGGATGCGCCGGGTGGAGGAGATCCTCGGCCGTTCGCTGGACGACCCGGACGTCCGCATGGAGCTGTGGCTCGCCCTCAAGGCGACGGAGGCGACCGCGCCCGCCGAGGGCTGAGCGCCCGCCCCTCCCTCCGAAAGGGTATTGCAGCGGTCGGTCCAAAACCCTGGAGTGCTGCCATGGCCCGACCGAGACAGTTCGACGAGGAGCGGGCCCTGGACGCCGCGATGCGCACCTTCTGGGAGTACGGCTACGAGGCCACCTCCACCCAGGACCTGTGTGCCGCCACGGGGCTGGGGCGCAGCAGTATCTACAACACCTTCAGCAGCAAGCGCGAGCTGTTCTCGCGCTCCCTGGCGCGCTATCTGGACACCATGGCCGAGGCCCAGGCCGCGGTGCTGGAGGACGAGTCGCGCTCGCCCGCCGGGCGGGTCCGCGCCCTGCTCGACAAGATCGTGGCCGACGAGTTCGACCACCGCCCCGGCGGCCGCAGCATCGGCTGTCTGGGCGTCAACGGCACGGTGGAGCTCGCGGCCCGCGACCCCGAGGCCGCCCGGCTCCTGGATCGCGACGCCGCCCGCAGGCTGCGGACCCTGTCCGCCGTCATCGCCGCCGGGCAGCGCGACGCATCCATCGCCTCCGCGCGGGGCTCCGACGCCCTCGCCCGGTACGTCAACGCGGTCATCGGCGGTATGCGGATCGCCGCCCAGGGCGGAGCCGACCGGGCCGCCGTCCAGGCCGTCGCCGACACCGCGCTGGACGCCCTGATCCACTGAGTCCTCCCGCCCCGGCCGGCCCACCTCCGGGGTCGGGGTGTCGCCGACTCGTGCCCACGTTTTGAACCGACCGATACAAAACAGCACCCACAGGGGGAACCGACCGTGCCGCGTGCTGTCCACGTACTGGCCTTCGGCATCTTCGCCATGGTCACCAGCGAATTCGTCGTCGCCGGACTGATGCCGCAGATGGCCGAGGGCCTGAACGTCACCGTCCCGCAGATCGGCTACCTGATCACCGTCTTCGCCCTGTCCATGGCGCTCGGCGGACCGTTGCTCTCCGTCGCCCTGCTGCGGCTCCCGCCCAAGGCCGCGCTCATGGTCCTCTTCCCGGTCTTCCTGGCCGGGAACGTGCTCGCCGCCACCGCGTCCGGCTACCCGGCCATGGTGGTCGCCCGGATCATCACCGGAGTCGCCTCGCAGGCCTTCTTCGGCGTCGCGATCTCGCTCGGCTCGCAGCTCACCCGCCCCGAGATGCGCGGCCGGGCCGTGGCGGTCATCCTCAACGGCCTGATGCTCGGCACCCTGCTCGGGCTGCCGCTGGCCACCCTGACCGGCGAACGCCACGGCTGGCGGGCCGCGTTCTGGGCCATCTCCGCCCTGACCGTCGTCGCCGCCCTGTGCACCGCGATCGGTGTGCGCCGGACGGGCCGGCCGGAGGGCAGTGGCACCTTCCGCTCCGAGCTGACGGCGTTCCGCGCTCCCCGGCTCTGGGTCACCCTGCTGACCAGCACCATGGTCATCGGGGTTACCTTCTCCGCCTTCAGCTACCTCAACCCGATCCTCACCCGCGTCACCGGATTCTCCTCGGGCACGGTCCCGCTGCTGCTCCTGGCGTACGGCGCCGCCACCGTCATCGGCAACACCGTCGTGGGCCGGCTCGCCGACCGGCACACCCTTCCCGTCCTGCTCATCGGCCTCTCCCTGAACGCGGCGTTCCTCGCCGGGTTCGCCCTGCCGGCCCGGTTCGAGGTGTGGGCGGTGCTCTGCGTGCTGGGCATCGGTCTCGCCGGGGTCACCATGAACCCGGCCCTGGTCACCCGGGTCCAGCGGACCGGCAACGCCCGCCCCCTCGTCAACACCGTGCACAGCTCCTTCATCACCCTCGGCGTGGTCCTCGGCTCCGCGCTGGGCGGCCTGGGCCTCGACCGGTTCGGCCCCCGCGCCCCGCTCTGGCTGGGCGCGGGCCTCGCGGTGACCGGCCTGCTCACCCTCGTACCGGATCTGCTCCGGCGTACGAAGAGCCCCGGGGCGGCCGGACCGGAGCGATCCGCTGACACCACTCCCGCCAATTCGGAGCACCCGGCCCCCGCTCCGCTCCACGCCGGACAAACGCCCTGAGCGCCTCCCCGCCCTACCGTGGGACCACAGAGGGGAGCCCTCCGGGCGCCCACGACGAGACACATCCCCACCTCCTCACGACCTCCGAAGGGCCGGAACCTCCATGACTTCGCCCCACGCCTTCTGGGTGGCCGGCCGCCGGGCCACCGGTGCCGACAGCTTCGACGTCACCAACCCGTACGACGGACGCCTCGTCGGCACCGTCAGCGTGCCGACCGACGCCCAGGTCGAGGAGGCCGTCGCCGCCGCCCACGCCGTACGCGACGAGTTCGCCGCCACCCCGGCGCACGTGAGGGCCGCTGCCCTCGACCACGTCGTACGGCGGCTGACGGAGCGTACCGAGGAGATCGCCCAGCTGATCTCGGCGGAGAACGGCAAGCCGATCAAGTGGGCCCGCGGCGAGGTCGGCCGGGCCGTGTCCGTGTTCCGGTTCGCCGCCGAGGAGGCCCGCCGCTTCAACGGCGGCGAGGCCCAGCGGCTCGACACCGACCTCGGCGGCACCGGCCGCCTCGGGCTGACCCGGCGCTTCCCGCGCGGGGCCGTCCTCGGCATCGCGCCCTTCAACTTCCCGCTGAACCTCAGCGCCCACAAGGTCGCCCCGGCCATCGCCGTCGGCGCCCCGATCATCCTCAAGCCCGCCCCCGCCACCCCGATCTCCTCGCTGATCCTGGGCGAGCTGCTGGCCGAGACCGACCTCCCGGCCGGCTCCTGGTCCGTCCTGACGGTCCCGAACGACAAGATGCCCGCCCTGGTCCAGGACGAGCGCCTGCCGGTCATCTCCTTCACCGGCTCGGGCCCGGTCGGCTACGCGATCATGGAGTCGGTGCCCCGCAAGCACTGCACCCTGGAGCTCGGCGGCAACGGCGCGGCGGTCGTCCTCGGCGACTACGCCTCGGACGAGGACCTCGACTGGGCGGCCACCCGGATCGCCACGTTCTCCAACTACCAGGGCGGCCAGTCCTGCATCTCGGTGCAGCGCGTCATCGCCGACGCCTCGGTCTACGACCGGCTCGTCCCGAAGATCGTCGCCGCCGTCGAGGCCCTCGTCACCGGTGACCCGGCCGACGCCACGACCGATGTCGGCCCGCTCGTCAGCGAGGACGCCGCGAAGCGCGTCGAGTCCTGGGTCGACGAGGCCGTCCAGGGCGGCGCCGAACTCCTCACCGGCGGCAAGCGCGACGGGGCCACCTACGCCCCGACCGTCCTCGCCTCCCTCCCCGACGACGTCACGCTCTCCTGCGAAGAGGTCTTCGGCCCGGTCATGTCGATCCAGAAGGTCGACGGCGAGGCTGAGGCGTTCGCGGCCGTCAACTCCTCCAAGTACGGCCTCCAGGCAGGCGTCTTCACCCACGACCTCCAGACCGCCTTCCGTGCCCACCGGGCCCTGGAGGTCGGCGGCGTGATCGTCGGCGACGTCCCCTCGTACCGCGCCGACCAGATGCCGTACGGCGGCGCCAAGCAGTCCGGCGTCGGCCGCGAGGGCGTCCGCTACGCCATGGACGACTACACCTACGAGCGCGTCCTGGTCCTCACCGGCCTCGCCCTGTAACACCCCCGGACGACCCCCGCCCGCCTTCCGCCCGGACAGCGAGCGCGGCCGGGGGCGCGCAAGAGAACGGCCTGAGCCCGACTGTGCGGGGGCTCAGGCCGTTCGCGTGTCCGTGCGCGGGGGCTGGTGCGGGTGCCGAACCACGGGTACAGGGGTTACATACGGACCAGTAAGCAGCGACTAGCAGTCCGTGCGTCCCGGGCGGCCCATCCCTCCTGGTCACGCGCGGCGAGGTGAGGTCCCTCATGTCCGCACCACACAACACCCCTCAGGTCCCCAAGGCCCCCAAGGTCACCGAACGTGAAGCCCGACGGGTCGCCGAGGCCGCCCGGGAGCAGGACTGGCGCAAGCCCAGCTTCGCCAAGGAGCTGTTCCTCGGGCGCTTCCGGCTCGACCTGATCCATCCGCACCCCCTGCCACCGCCGGACGACATACGGCGCGGCGAGGAGTTCCTGGCGCGGCTGGGCACGTTCTGCGAGACGCACATCGACAGCGCCCGGATCGAGCGCGAGGCGAAGATCCCCGACGAGGTGATCGCGGGGCTCAAGGAGCTCGGCGCCCTCGGGATGAAGATCGAGACCAAGTACGGCGGCCTCGGACTCACCCAGGTGTACTACAACAAGGCGCTCGCTCTGGTCGGCTCCGCCAGCCCCGCGATCGGCGCGCTGCTCTCCGCGCATCAGTCGATCGGCGTACCGCAGCCCCTGAAGATCTTCGGCACCCAGGAGCAGAAGGACGTCTACCTGCCCCGGCTGGCCACCACCGACATCTCCGCGTTCCTGCTGACCGAGCCGGACGTCGGCTCCGACCCGGCCCGCCTCGCCACCACCGCCGTGCCCGACGGGCCGGACTACATCCTGGACGGGGTGAAGCTCTGGACCACCAACGGCGTCGTCGCCGACCTCCTCGTCGTCATGGCCCGGGTGCCCGCCTCCGAGGGCCACCCCGGCGGCATCACCGCGTTCGTCGTCGAGGCCGACGCCCCCGGCGTCACCGTGGAGCACCGCAACGCCTTCATGGGCCTGCGCGGCATCGAGAACGGCGTCACCCGCTTCCACGGCGTCCGGGTTCCCGGCGCCTGCCGGATCGGGCCCGAGGGGGCCGGGCTGAAGATCGCCCTGACCACCCTCAACACCGGCCGCCTCTCGCTGCCCGCGATGTGCGTGGGCGTCGGCAAGTGGGCCCTGAAGATCGCCCGCGAATGGTCCGCCGTACGCGAGCAGTGGGGCCGGCCCGTCGCCAAACACGAGGCGGTCGGCTCCAAGATCTCGTTCATCGCGGCCACCACCTTCGCCCTGGAGGCCATCGTCGACCTCTCCTCGCAGATGGCCGACGAGGACCGCAACGACATCCGCATCGAGGCCGCCCTCGCCAAGCTGTACGGCTCCGAGATGGGCTGGCTGATCGCCGACGAACTGGTCCAGATCCGCGGCGGCCGCGGCTTCGAGACCGCGGAGTCGCTGGCCGCCCGCGGGGAGCGGGCCGTCCCGGCCGAGCAGATGCTCCGGGACATGCGGATCAACCGGATCTTCGAGGGCTCCACCGAGATCATGCATCTGCTGATCGCCCGCGAGGCCGTGGACGCCCACCTGAAGGTCGCGGGCGACATCATCGACCCCGAAAAGCCGCTCTCCGCCAAGGCGAAGGCGGGCGCGAACGCCGCCGGGTTCTACGCCCGCTGGCTGCCCAAACTCGTCGCCGGGCCGGGACAACTGCCGCGTACGTACGCCGAGTTCCACCCGGCCGGGCACCGCGACCTCTCCGGCCACCTCCGGTACGTCGAGCGGGCCTCCCGCAAGCTCGCCCGGTCCACCTTCTACGCCATGTCCCGCTGGCAGGGCCGGATGGAGACCAAACAGGGCTTCCTCGGCCGGATCGTCGACATCGGCGCGGAACTCTTCGCGATGAGCGCCGCCTGCGTCCGCGCCGAGCATCTGCGCGGGGCGGAGGAGCACGGCCGCGAGGCCTACCAGCTCGCGGACGCCTTCTGCGAGCAGGCCCGCATCCGGGTCGAGGAACTGTTCACCCGCCTGTGGTCCAACACCGACGACCTTGACCGGCGCGTGGTCGACGGCGTCCTGTCGGGGACGTACACCTGGCTGGAGGAGGGCGTCATCGACCCCAGCGGCGAAGGCCCCTGGATCGCGGACGCCACCCCAGGCCCCTCCGCGCAGGAGAACCAGCACCGCCCGGTGCGCTAGGCACGGAACCGTACGAGGTACGTCCGGTGCGTCCCCCACGTCCACGCACCGGACGTACGGCCGTACGGGCTGCGTCCCCCTACGTCCACGCACCGAACGCGCCCCGCCCGGCCCGCCCGCCGCAGGGCAGGATGAGCGCCGTGACCGTCATCGACATCCCCGGCTCCAAGTCCGTCACCGCCCGCGCTCTCTTCCTGGCCGCCGCCGCCCAAGGCACCACCACCCTGCTGCGGCCGCTGCGCTCGGACGACACCGAGGGCTTCGCCGAAGGGCTGAAGAGCCTCGGGTACGGGGTCACGCAGGAGGCCGACCGCTGGCAGATCGAGGGCCGCCCGGGCGGGCCCGCCGTCCCCGACGCCGACGTCCACTGCCGCGACGGCGCGACCACCGCCCGCTTCCTGCCCACCCTCGTCGCGGCCGCCGCCTCCGGCACGTACCGCTTCGACGCCTCCGCCCAGATGCGCCGCCGCCCGCTCGCCCCGCTCACCCGGGCCCTCAGCGCCCTCGGTGTCGACCTGCGCCACGAGGGGGCCGAGGGGCACCACCCGCTGACCGTGCGCGCCGCTGGGATCCAGGGCGGCGAACTCACGGCCTCGGCACCGGCGCGCTCCAGGGCGACCTGCGCTTCGTCGACCTCCTTCGGGACATGGGCGCCGAGGTCAGCGCCGACGCCACCACCGCCCGCTCCACCGGCCGGCTGCGCGGGATCACCCTCAACATGCGCGACATCTCCGACACCATGCCGACCCTCGCCGCGATCGCGCCGTACGCGGACGGGCCCGTCATCATCGAGGAGGTCGCCAACACCCGGGTCAAGGAGTGCGACCGGCTGGAGGCGTGCGCCGAGAACCTGCGCGCCATGGGCATCACCGCCCACACCGGACCGGACCGGATCGAGATCCACCCCGGCACGCCGAAGCCCACCGGGATCGCCACCCACGGCGACCACCGCATCGTGATGTCCTTCGCCGTCGCCGGGCTGCGCACCCCCGGTCTGACGTACGACGACCCCGGCTGCGTACGCAAGACGTTCCCGCGCTTCCACGAGGTGTTCGCGGACGTCGCGCACGACCTCCCGGGGCGCTGAACGGGGTCGCGGGTCCGCCCCACCGGGACGCGCTGTCCTTGCACACAGTCGGAGCGGCAACAATGGAGGCATGAGCGACAGCCCCGCCCCCCTCGCCGATCCGCATCTCGTCTTCGACACCGCGGACGGCCGCCGGGATCTCGTGATCCTCGGCTCCACCGGGTCCATCGGCACCCAGGCCATCGACCTGGTCCTGCGCAACCCCGACCGCTTCCGGGTCACGGCGCTCTCGGCCGCCGGCGGCCGGGTCGCCCTGCTGGCCGAGCAGGCTCGCCGACTGCGGGTCGACACCGTCGCGGTCGCCGCCGAGGACGCGGTCCCCGCCCTGCGCGAGGCGCTGCGGGACCAGTACGGGACCGGCGAGCCGCTCCCCGAGATCCTGGCCGGACCCGACGCGGCCACCACCCTCGCCGCGAGCGCCTGCCACACCGTGCTCAACGGCATCACCGGCTCCATCGGGCTCGCCCCGACCCTGGCCGCGCTGAAGGCGGGCCGCACGCTCGCCCTCGCCAACAAGGAGTCGCTGATCGTCGGCGGCCCGCTGGTGAAGGCGCTCGCCGCCCCCGGCCAGATCATCCCGGTCGACTCCGAGCACGCCGCGCTCTTCCAGGCCCTGGCCGCGGGCACCCGCGCCGATGTCCGCAAGCTCGTCGTCACCGCCTCCGGCGGACCCTTCCGGGGCCGTACGCGCGAGGAGCTGGCCGACGTCACCCGGGAGCAGGCGCTCGCCCACCCGACCTGGGCGATGGGACCGGTCATCACGATCAACTCCGCGACCCTGGTCAACAAGGGTCTGGAGGTCATCGAGGCGCACCTCCTCTACGACATCCCGTTCGACCGGATCGAGGTCGTCGTCCACCCGCAGTCCTACGTCCACTCCATGGTCGAGTTCAGCGACGGCTCCACGCTCGCCCAGGCCACCCCGCCGGACATGCGCGGCCCCATCGCCATCGGCCTCGGCTGGCCCGAGCGGATCCCGGACGCGGCCCCCGCCTTCGACTGGTCGAAGGCCTCCACGTGGGAGTTCTTCCCGCTGGACACCGAGGCCTTCCCATCCGTCGGTCTCGCCCGGCACGTCGGCGGGCTCGGCGGCACCGCACCGGCCGTGTTCAACGCGGCGAACGAGGAATGCGTCGACGCTTTCCTCGCCGGACAGCTGCCCTTCAACGGAATCATGGATACGGTCACGGCTGTGGTGTCCGAACACGGCACCCCCGCCCCGGGAACCTCGCTCAGCGTCGCGGACGTCCTCGAAGCGGAAACGTGGGCCCGCGCACGGGCCCGGGAACTCTCGGCGAAAGCGACAGCGGAGGCGCGCGCATGAGTCTGACCTCGATCCTGCTGACGGTCCTGGGGATCGCCGTCTTCGTCGTGGGCCTGCTCTTCTCCATCGCCTGGCACGAGCTGGGCCACCTCTCCACGGCCAAGATGTTCGGCATCCGGGTGCCGCAGTACATGGTCGGCTTCGGCCCGACGCTCTGGTCGAAGAAGAAGGGCGACACCGAGTACGGCATCAAGGCCATCCCGGCCGGCGGCTACATCCGCATGATCGGGATGTTCCCGCCCGGCCCCGACGGCCGCCTCGAAGCCCGCTCCACTTCCCCGTGGCGCGGCATGATCGAGGACGCCCGCTCCGCCGCCTTCGAGGAGCTGCAGCCGGGCGACGAGAAGCGGCTCTTCTACACGCGCAAGCCGTGGAAGCGCGTCATCGTCATGTTCGCCGGCCCCTTCATGAACCTGATCCTCGCGGTCGCCATCTTCATGGGCGTCGCGATGACCTTCGGCTTCCAGACCCAGACCACCGAGGTCGGCGGCGTCCAGCAGTGTGTGATCGCGCAGAGCGAGAAGCGCCAGACCTGCAAGGCCGGCGACGACCCCTCGCCCGCCAAGGCCGCCGGGCTCCAGGAGGGTGACAAGATCGTCGCCTTCGCGGGGACGAAGGTCGACGACTGGGCGACGCTCTCGGACCGCATCCGCGAGACGATCGGCCCCGCCACCATCGTCGTCGAACGCGACGGCAAGGAAGTCACGCTCAACGCGGTCCTGCGTGAGAACGAGGTCGCGAAGAAGGACGGCAGGGGCGAGGTCATCCCGGAGGAGTTCGTCAAGGCCGGCTACCTCGGCTTCGCCGCCCAGACCGAGATCGTGCCGCTCGGCTTCGGCGACTCCGTCGTCCGCATGGGCGACATGATCGAGAACGGTGTCGACTCGATCATCGCCCTGCCCTCCAAGATCCCGGCCCTCTGGGACGCGGCCTTCAGCGACGGCGAACGGGCCGACGACTCGCCGGTCGGCGTGGTCGGTGCGGCCCGGATCGGCGGCGAGGTGATGAACCTCGACATCCCGGCGCAGAACCAGGTCGCGATGATGCTGTTCCTGCTCGCGGGCTTCAACCTCTCGCTGTTCCTGTTCAACATGCTGCCGCTGCTCCCGCTGGACGGCGGGCACATCGCGGGCGCGCTGTGGGAGTCGCTGCGGCGCAATGTGGCCAAGGTCTTCCGGCGCCCCGACCCGGGCCCGTTCGACGTGGCCCGGCTGATGCCGGTCGCCTATGTGGTCGCCGGAGTCTTCATCTGCTTCACGCTGCTGGTCCTGGTGGCCGACATCGTGAACCCCGTCAAGATCACCTGATCGCCCCTTCCGTCCCACAGGTAGCGGCCGGGCACACGCGTTGTGTCCGGCCGCTCACCAACGGGTGGACTTGTCGACACGATGCGTCCGTCCTGCCTCCGGTGCCGTAACCTCGAAGGCTGGAGCCCGCCGATCTCGGGACCTTGATCCACACCTTGGGGATGCACAGCGCATGACTGCGATTTCTCTCGGAATGCCGGCCGTTCCGACCAAGCTCGCCGACCGAAGGGTCAGCCGACAGATCCAGGTCGGCACGGTCGCGGTCGGCGGCGACGCACCCGTTTCCGTGCAGTCGATGACGACGACCCGTACGTCGGACATCGGCGCCACGCTCCAGCAGATCGCCGAGCTGACGGCCTCCGGCTGCCAGATCGTCCGGGTCGCGTGCCCGACGCAGGACGACGCCGACGCGCTGGCCACCATCGCCCGGAAGTCGCAGATCCCGGTGATCGCCGACATCCACTTCCAGCCGAAGTACGTCTTCGCCGCGATCGACGCCGGCTGCGCGGCGGTCCGGGTCAACCCGGGCAACATCAAGCAGTTCGACGACAAGGTCAAGGAGATCGCCAAGGCGGCCTCCGAGACCCGCACCCCCATCCGGATCGGCGTCAACGCGGGCTCGCTAGACGCGCGGCTCCTGAAGAAGTACGGCAAAGCCACCCCCGAGGCCCTCGTCGAGTCCGCCCTCTGGGAAGCGTCGCTCTTCGAGGAGCACGGCTTCGGCGACATCAAGATCTCGGTCAAGCACAACGACCCGGTCGTCATGGTCAACGCCTACCGCCAGCTCGCCGCCCAGAGCGACTACCCGCTCCACCTCGGCGTCACCGAGGCCGGACCGGCGTTCCAGGGCACCATCAAGTCGGCCGTCGCGTTCGGCGCGCTGCTCTCCGAGGGCATCGGCGACACCATCCGCGTCTCCCTCTCGGCCCCGCCCGCCGAGGAGGTCAAGGTCGGCCTGCAGATCCTGGAGGCGCTGAACCTCAAGCAGCGCCGCCTGGAGATCGTCTCCTGCCCGTCCTGCGGCCGCGCCCAGGTCGACGTCTACAAGCTCGCCGACCAGGTCAGCGCCGGCCTGGAGGGCATGGAGGTCCCGCTGCGCGTCGCGGTCATGGGCTGCGTCGTCAACGGCCCCGGCGAGGCCCGCGAGGCCGACCTCGGCGTCGCCTCCGGCAACGGCAAGGGCCAGATCTTCGTGAAGGGCGAAGTCATCAAGACCGTCCCCGAGTCGAAGATCGTCGAGACTCTCATCGAAGAGGCCATGAAGATCGCCGAGCAGATGGAGAAGGACGGCATCGCGTCCGGCGAACCCCAGGTCTCCATCGGCGCCTGACCAGCGCCCTCCCACGCCATCACCGCCCCGCCGGACTCCGTGCCCGGCGGGGCGGCTGCGTCCCCGGAAGCCGTTCCCCGGACTCGGGCGGCGTTCGAGGGCCTTCTCGGTTACAGTGCGGAAATCAGCAGACCGCATGGTGAGGCCCCCTCGTGTTGACGCAGACCACCACCCGGGTCCTCGAACCCAGCGACCTCGGCGCCGCACTCGCCATTCTGGAGAGCGAGCCCGTCGCCAACGCCTTCGTGACGTCCCGCGTGCAGGTCGCCGGGCTCGACCCCTGGCGCCTCGGTGGCGAGATGTGGGGCTGGTACGCCGACGGCAGGCTCCGCTCCCTGTGCTACTCCGGCGCCAACCTCGTCCCCATCTGCGCCGGACCCGAAGCCGTCCGCGCCTTCGCCGACCGGGCCCGCCGGGCCGGCCGCCGCTGCTCCTCCATCGTCGGCCCCGCCGAACCCACCACCCAGCTGTGGCGGCTCCTCGAACCAAGCTGGGGCCCCGCCCGCGAGGTCCGCGCCAACCAGCCCCTCATGGTCACCGAGAGCCTGGCCGCCGACGTCACGCCCGACCCGCTCGTCCGCCGCATCCGCAAGGACGAGACCGAGGTCCTGATGCCGGCCTGCGTGGCGATGTTCACCGAGGAGGTCGGCATCTCCCCGCTCGCCGGCGACGGCGGACTCCTCTACCAGGCCCGCGTCGCCGAACTCATCGGCACCGGCCGCTCCTTCGCCCGCATCGACGACGGCAAGGTCGTCTTCAAGGCCGAGATCGGCGCGGCCACCTCCGAGGCCTGCCAGATCCAGGGCGTCTGGGTCGCCCCCGAACACCGCGGCAAAGGCCTCTCCGAAACAGGCATGGCCGCCGTCCTGCGCTACGCCCTCGCCGACGTCGCCCCCATCGTCAGCCTGTACGTGAACGACTACAACACCCCCGCCCGCAAGGCCTACCGCCGCGTCGGCTTCCGCGAGGTCGGCGCGTTCATGAGCGTCCTGTTCTGAACGTCCTGTTCCCGGCCGCCGCGCTTACCCGGGCGCCCGCCCCGGCCAGTAGGGTTCCCGCATGGCAGCAGTCCCCGCGCACGGCCCCGCAGCACCCGACGCCGAGATCGGCCCCGTCGACCTCGCCGCCCGCGTCGACGAAGCCCTGCACGTCCAGGCGGCCGCCTTCGGACTGAGTCAGGACGAGATCGACGTACGCCGTCACATCGTCCTCAGGCACCTGGAACACCCCCGCGCCCGGGCACTGGGCGCCACCGCCCCCGACGGACGGCTCGTCGGCTTCGTCTACGGGCTGCCCAACGACCGCGCCCAGTGGTGGTCCACCGTCGTCGAGCCCTATCTGCGGGCCACCGGCTCCGACGGCTGGCTCGACGACTCCTTCGTCATCACCGAGCTCCACGTCCACCCCGACCACCAGCAGCGCGGCATCGGCCGCACCCTGATCACCACCATCACCGACGCCGTCGACCACCCCCGGTCCATCCTCTCGGCGATCGACAAGGACAGCCCGGCCCGCGCCCTGTACCGCGCGCTCGGCTACCGCGACCTGGCCCGCCAGGTCGTCTTCCCGAGCGCCCCGCAGCCGTACGCGGTCATGGGCGCGCCCCTGCCTCTGCTCCGCGCGAGCTGAATGGATTTCCGCCCGCCCGCACCGCCCGGTTAACCTCGGGCTCACCACTTTCGCGAGCAGGAGTTCACCATGGCCCAGGTCCAGCGCATGTCCCGATTGATGATCAAGACACTGCGCGACGACCCGGCGGACGCCGAGACGCTCAGCCACAAGCTGCTGGTCCGCGCCGGATACGTCCGCCGCAACGCGGCCGGCATCTGGTCCTGGCTGCCGCTCGGCAAGAAGGTCCTGGACAACATCTCGAACGTGGTCCGCGAGGAGATGGACGCCATCGGCGCCCAGGAGGTCCTGCTGCCCGCCCTGCTGCCCAAGGAGCCCTACGAGGCGTCCGGCCGCTGGGAGGAGTACGGCGACCTGCTCTTCCGCCTCAAGGACCGCAAGGGCGGCGACTACCTCCTCGGCCCCACCCACGAGGAGATCTTCACCCAGACCGTCAAGGACCAGTGCACGTCCTACAAGGACCTGCCGGTGATGCTCTACCAGATCCAGACGAAGTACCGCGACGAGGCGCGCCCCCGCTCCGGCGTGCTCCGCGGCCGCGAGTTCCAGATGAAGGACTCGTACAGCTTCGACACCACCGACGAGGGCCTCGCGCACTCCTACGCCCTGCACCGGGCCGCGTACATCAAGATCTTCGAGCGCCTGGGCCTGGACCACCGCATCGTCTCCGCCGTCTCCGGCGCGATGGGCGGCTCCGCCTCCGAGGAGTTCCTCGCCCCCGCCGCCGCCGGCGAGGACACCTTCGCCGACTGCCCGAACTGCGACTACGCCGCCAACACCGAGGCCGTGACCTTCGCGCTCGCCCCGGTCGACGGCGCGGCGCACGGCGCGGTCGAGGAGCTGGACACCCCCGACACCCCGACCATCGAGACGCTCGCCGCGCACCTGGGCGTCCCCGCCTCGGCCACCCTGAAGAACCTGCTGGTCAAGGTGGACGGCGAGATCGTCGCCGTCGGCGTCCCGGGCCACCGCGAGGTCGACCTCGGCAAGCTCGGCGAGCACCTGGCGCCCGCCGTCGTCGAGCTGGTCACCGCCGAGGACTTCGTCGGGCGCGACGACCTCGTACGCGGCTACGTCGGCCCCCAGGGCCTGGAGAAGGTCCGCTACCTCGCCGACCCCCGCGTCGCGCCCGGCACCTCCTGGATCACCGGCGCCAACAAGGACGGCAAGCACGCCAGGAACGTCGTCGCGGGCCGTGACTTCGAGGTCGACAGTTACGTCGACGTCGTCGTGGTCGAGGAGGGCGACCCCTGCCCCAACTGCGGCACCGGCCTCACCCTGGACCGCGCCATCGAGATCGGCCACATCTTCCAGCTCGGCCGCAAGTACGCCGACACCTTCCAGCTCGACGTGCTGGGCCAGCAGGGCAAGCCCGTCCGCGTCACGATGGGCTCGTACGGCATCGGCGTCTCCCGCGCCGTGGCCGCCCTCACCGAGCAGACCGCCGACGACAAGGGCCTGTGCTGGCCCCGCGAGATCGCCCCGGCCGACGTCCACGTCGTCGCCGCGGGCAAGGCCCTCCAGACCGAGCTGGCCCTCGACGTCTCGGAGAAGCTCAACGCGGCGGGCCTGCGGGTCCTCGTCGACGACCGCCCCGGCGTCTCGCCCGGCGTGAAGTTCACCGACTCCGAGCTGATCGGCGTGCCCAAGATCCTCGTCGCCGGCCGCCGCTCCGCCGACGGCGTCCTGGAGCTGAAGGACCGCCGCACCGGTGAGCGCGAGGAGCTGACCGTCGACGAGGCGATCGCCCGCCTGACGGCCGACCTGGCCTGATCAGCCGATGGGAAAGGCCTCCGCGCACGTGTGCGCGGGGGCCTTCGCCGTAGGGGACAGGGCTACAGCCAGCCCGCGAACTCCAGGTTCACTTCGCCCATCTGCCGCCGCCCCTCGGCCAGCGCGCGGGTGCCCGACTCGACCGCCCGGAACAGCGTCCAGCCGTGCAGCCGTGCCTGCTCCACCTCCAGCGACTCCGCCAGCTTCTTGACCCGCCGCCGGGCCGTCACCGGGCCGCCGGGCGAGGCGATCAGATCCTCCACCCGGTCCCGCACGAGCCGCGCCAGGTCGTAGGCGCGCTCGCCCACCAGCGGTTCCGGACCCACCGTCAGCCACGGCGCCCGCTCGCCGGCCAGCACCTTGCTCTGCCGGAAGTTGCCGTGCAGCAGCAGGAGTTCGGGCGGCCCCTCGACCAGCTCGGCCCGGGCCGCGAGCGCCGCGTCCACCAGCGGCGCCAGCTCAGGATCGGCCTCGGCGGCCGCCCGCATCCCGGCGCTCTGCCGCTCGGTCCGCCCGGCCACGCTCTCGAAGCCGTGCCCGGCCGGCGGCTCCACCCACAGCCTGCGCACCGTGCCCGCCGCCTCCAGCAGCGCCTTCGCCTCCGGCAGCGAACGCAGCGACACCTCGTGGTGCAGCCGCTCCAGCAGCAGCGCCCCGGACCCGTCGAGCTCAGCTCCGTCGAACTCCGGGCCCTCCAGCGGCCGCACCGCGCCCCAGCCGTTCCAGTGCTCCAGCGCCGCCCGCTCCAGCTCGGGACCGGCGACCGGCGGGGCGATCTTCAGCGCGGCCGGGGTTCCGTCGGCCCGCCGCACCAGGACCACCAGGGAGCTGCGCCCGCCGGGGGCGGCCACCCGCTCCACGGTCAGGCCGTCCCCGGCGGCGAGCGCCCGTTCGGTCAGCGCGGGGAGCCCGGCCAGCCAGTCGGCCGCCGCGGCCTCCCCGTACATCTCGCCGAGCGCGCGCACCAGGCGCTGCGGCGGTTCGAAACCCATACGTCGTGTGTTCCCTTTCCGGATCCTTCGGGTCAGCGCGTCCCGTCCGCGCCCGCTGCCTCCACCGGGCCCGTCGCGTCCGGATCCGCGCCGGCGGCCCGCTCGGCGAGCCCCGGAAAGGCTACGTTGCCGCCCCGCCACCGGGCCGACCGCACCGCTGCCTCCCGCAGCGCACCCGCGGCGTCCTTGCGCCGCGCGCCCTCGGTGGCCCGTACGAGATCGGCGTAGGCGCCCGCGATCCGGTCCTCCAGGACCGCGGCGAGCCGCACCGCAGCCCGCCCGTCCGGCACGGCGAACGGCAGGGCGTACGCGGCGTCCGAGGCCACCGGGCGCCCGCCCAGGTCCCGCGCGGTGCGCGCCAGCGCGTCCCGGCGGGCCCGGTGGCCGTCGTGCGCCGCCCGGGCCTCGGCCCCCCGCTTGCCGTCGAGACGGCCGCCCAGCACCCCGTAGCCGTACACCGCGGCGTGCTCGGCGGCCAGGGCGGCCTGGACGGCGGTCAGCTCGGGGGAGTCGGCGTCGGAGTCGTCGTCGGACCGCCGGACGGAACGGGTGCTCATACGGCTGTCTCCTCGGCCAGTTCGGTCAGCAGGTACGCGTGTGCGGCGGCGGCCGCCGCCACCGAGGCCAGCAGCCGGGCCAGCTCCGGTCCGGCGCTCAGCAGGGCCTCGGTGTGCGCGTCGGCCCGGCGGCGCTCGGCGACGGCCAGCTCCCGCACCGCGGCCTCGGGGTCGGCCGACACCGGACCGGGGGGTGCCGAAGGGGCGTCGGCCTTCGGCGCGCCCTTCTTCGGCTCGTCCTTCGCGCGCGGCGGCGCCAGTGCCTTCCCGTGCTCCGCGACGGCCGCCCGCAGGGGCCCGAGACCCGCCGCCGTGGCCGGATGCGCCTCGGCCACCAGGTCGTACCGGGCGAGCAGGAGGGCGCCGTCGCGCACCGCCTTCTCGCGCAGCGTCTTCTCGGTCTTCGCGGAGGCGGCCCGCGCGCCGGAGTGCGCGGGCCGCCCGCCCCCGGCCGGCTCGTCGTCGCCCCCGCAGCCGGTCAGCACCGCACCCAGGGCGAGGGCTCCCGTCGCGGTGAGCGCCCCCCTGCGCGTCGTCCCCGTGCGCCGCACGTTTCTCCTTCGGGCCTGGACCGGTCCTGACAGGATCTGTCCTGATGTGATCACCGCAGGCGAGCGTACCCGCGGCCGAGCGGCAGGCGGACGGCAACACCCCTGGCGACCGGATACCCTTTGACCTGACGCACGACGATCCCCACAACAGCACACGCGGCCGAGGAGTCACCCGGATGAGCACCACCCAGAGCGAGAGGCTGCGCGGGCTGCTGGAACCGCTCGTCAGCGCGCAGCAGCTGGACCTCGAGGAGATCGAGGTGTCCCGGGCCGGCCGCCGAGGAGTGCTGCGGGTCATCGTGGACTCCGAAGAGGGCGTGGAGCTGGACGCCTGTGCGGAGCTGAGCCGCGCGATCTCCGAGAAGCTGGACGAGACCGACGCGATGGGCGACGACGAATACGTCCTCGAAGTCAGCTCCCCCGGCGCGGACCGCCCGCTGACCGAGCACCGCCACTACGTACGCGCCACCGGCCGGCTGGCCAGGTTCCACCTGGCCGGCGACGGCTCCGGTGAGCTGGTCGCCCGCATCCTCGCCGTCGACGAGGACGGGCTCGACCTCGAAGTGCCCGGCGTGAAGGGCCGCAAGCCCACCGCCCGCCGCCTCGCCTTCGACGAGATCGCCAAGGCGCGCGTGGAGATCGAATTCAACCGCAAGGACAAGAAGGAAGAGGAGGCGTAGCCGTGGACATCGATGTGAAGCTTCTGAAGGGCTTGGCGCAGGACAAGGAGATCCCCTTCGACGTGCTCGTCGGGGCGATCGAGTCGGCCCTCCTCATCGCGTACCACCGCACCGACGGCAGCTACCGCCGGGCGCGCGTGAAGCTGGACGAGAACGGCCACGTCACCGTGTGGGCCAAGGAGGACCCGGCCGACCTCGAAGAGGGCCAGGAGCCCAAGGAGTTCGACGACACGCCCTCCGGGTTCGGCCGGATCGCCGCGACCACCGCCAAGCAGGTCATCCTGCAACGGCTGCGCGACGCCGAGGACGACAAGACCTTCGGTGAGTACGCGGGCCACGAGGGCGATGTCGTCACCGGCGTCGTCCAGCAGGGCAAGGACCCCAAGAACGTCCTGGTCGACATCGGCAAGATGGAGGCCATGCTGCCGGTCCAGGAGCAGGTCCCGGGTGAGGCGTACACCCACGGCCTGCGCCTTCGTACGTATGTCGTACGGGTCGCCAAGGGCGTCCGGGGCCCGTCGGTGACGCTCTCGCGCACCCATCCCAACCTCGTGAAGAAGCTCTTCGCGCTGGAGGTCCCGGAGATCGCCGACGGCTCGGTGGTCATCGAGGCCATCGCCCGCGAGGCCGGCCACCGCACCAAGATCGCCGTGCGCTCCACCCGCGCCGGTCTGAACCCCAAGGGTGCGTGCATCGGCCCGATGGGCAGCCGTGTGCGCAATGTCATGGCCGAGCTGCACGGCGAGAAGATCGACATCGTGGACTGGTCCGACGACCCGGCCGAGATGGTCGCCAACGCGCTCTCGCCCGCCCGGGTGAGCAAGGTGGAGGTCGTCGACCTCGGCGCCCGCTCCGCCCGGGTCACCGTGCCGGACTACCAGCTGTCGCTGGCGATCGGCAAGGAGGGCCAGAACGCCCGCCTCGCCGCCCGCCTCACCGGCTGGCGCATCGACATCCGGCCGGACACCGAGACGGACGAGGAGCGGGAGAACGCCGACCGCGAGCGGGCCGAGCGGGCCCGGGAGCGCTCGGAAAGGCGTTGACCCGGAGCCGCTCCAGGGAATAGATCTTGGCCGTACGCCGCTGAGATCACGACAACATCCGTTCGATTTTTGCCCCAAAGGGGTGAGGTCGGTACGGGGAGGTAGACTTAACCGTGTCTGGCCGGACGCAAGCCCGCGCTTGCCCCGAGCGAACCTGTGTGGGATGCCGGGAGCGAGTGGCCAAGAGCGAGCTGCTGCGCATCGTGGTGGACGAGGGCGCCTGCGCCCCTGATCCACGCGGTACGCTGCCCGGCCGGGGTGCTTATGTGCACCCCACCTCTGTCTGTCTCGACCTGGCGGTTCGCCGCCGGGCGTTCCCCCGGGCCTTCAAGGCCAAGGGGCCGTTCGACACCGCGGCACTCACGCGGTTCGTCGAGCGGGCGACACCGTAAGAAAGTGAAAGTGAACGGCACGGGGCCCCGTGCGGTCAGGTACCTCGCGAGTTGGAAGTAGGTCGAGATTGCGATGAGCACTCGATGAGTACGCGATGAGTACGCCCATGAAGTAGCGACGGTCCGGCGGTAACCCGGACCTAAAAGGAGCGAAGTGGCTAAGGTCCGGGTATACGAACTCGCCAAGGAGTTCGGCGTAGAGAGCAAGGTCGTCATGGCCAAGCTCCAAGAACTCGGTGAATTCGTCCGTTCGGCGTCCTCGACGATCGAGGCGCCGGTTGTACGTAAGTTGACCGACGCACTGCAGGGGCCCGGCGGCAACGCCGGCAAGTCCGCTGCCAAGCCTGGCGCGCCCCGCAAGGCGACGCCCGCGAAGCCCGCAGCGCCCTCCCCGGCCGCTGCGGCACGTCCTGCTGCCCCGAAGCCCGGCGCACCGGCCCCCAAGCCGGCCGCTGCCGAGGCCCCGGAGACCAGCACCCCCGCGGCGCCCTCCGCGCCGTCGGCGGGCCCCCGTCCGGGCCCGAAGCCCGCGCCGAAGGCGGCCCCGGTGACCCCGGTCCCGGCCGCCGAGTTCTCGGCTCCGGCTCCGGCCCAGCCGGCCGCCCCCCAGCAGCCCCAGAGCCCGCGTCCCTCGGGCGCCACGCCGGGTCCGCGTCCCGCACCCGCCCGTCCGGCTCCGGCCGGCGGTCAGCGCGACGGTGGCC
>NZ_JBHXJG010000099.1:0-23891 GCF_042723425.1 Streptomyces sp. NPDC058375
CGGTACGACCGCCGGCTGACCGGGCCCCTGCCTTCGCCCTCACCCTGCGAAGGCCTCGAACACCGCCTCGTACTCCCGCGTCCACCACACCACCAGGGCCGACACCGCGGGGAACTGCGGGTCGGCCCTGCGGTCGTCCAGGCGGTAGCGCCAGCGGAGTATCCAGAAGTCGTTGAGCCGCTCCCACCACACCCGGTGCACCGCGGCCGCCAGCTCCGCGGCCCCCGCCCCGGCGGCCTGCCGGTACGCGCGGGCGTACGCCCGCACCTTCGCGAGGTCCAGCTCCCCGTCCGGCCGGACGAAGAAGATCGCCGCCGCCCGTACCGCCTCCTCGGCGCGCGGCTGTACGTCCAGCCGGTCCCAGTCCACGATCGCGACCGGGTCGGCGCCCCGGTAGAGCAGGTTCAGCGGGTGGAAGTCGCCGTGCACCCAGCCGGTGGCGGGCCCGTCCGGCGTGGGCGGGCGGCGGTGGGCGTGCTGTTCGAGCAGGGCGCGCCGCTCCACGAGCCGGTGCACGGCGAGTTCGTCGAAGGCGTCGCGCGGGGTGTCCCGGCCGTTCTGCCCGCGCGCGGCGGCCAGCAGGTCGTCGATCAGCGCGAAGGTGTCGGCGGCGTCCGGGCTGCGGTGTCCCGGCCGGGCGGGAGGGCTCGCGGGATGCGGGCCGTCGCGCGGCGCCATCACCTGCTCCAGGCCGGTGTGCACGGTGCCGAGGAGCGTTCCGAGCCGGCGCGACTGGGACGGGGTGAGCTGGGCGCCGACCCGGTGGAGGCCGTCGACCCAGGGGTGCAGGGCGTAGCAGCGTTCGCCGATCACGGTGACGGTGTCGCCCCGGGTGTCCGTCAGGGGCGGGACGACGGGCACGCCGAGCGACTGCAGACGCTGGGTCGCGCGGTGCTGGCGCACGATCGCGGCGCGTTCGCCGCTGGTGTCGTCCAGGTGCTTCTTGTCGAGATGGTGCTTGAGGAAGTACGAGCCGCTCGTAGTGGAGACGCGGTACCCGTGGTTCAGCAGGCCCTTGGTGATCGGCTCGCAGGCGAGCGGCTCGCCCACGCCCGGGTAACGGCGCAGCACCTCGCCGACCGGGGGAACAGGTGGGCGAGTGACATATGAGCGCGGCACTTACCAGATGTTAGATCACTCTACGTGGCCGGTTCGCGGACTTGCGGTCACGGCCAGCGGTGCGCTAAGGCCGGTCGTCAGGCGAAGTCCAGGACGTGTTCCGTGACGAAGTGCGGATCGACCCGGAGATAGGCCGGCGCGTAGGGCTCCCCGTTGACGCTGACCGGCGCCGCCCCGAACAGCTTCTCCTGCTCGGGGCAGGGGTGCACGATCTCGGCGGGCCCGGTGAACTGCACCGACCACAGAGTGCCGCCGTCGCCGGAGGCCGCGTCGTTGTAGTTGTCCGCCCCGTACGCGACGACGCTCCCGTCGCACGCCTCATGGTGGCCGAAACCCCGGTGCATCCGCAGCAGGATGTGCCCGTCGCTCACGATGTGCCGGGCCACCGCCAGGAACGGCAGGGCCCGCATGCTGGTCGCGAGGCGGCCGTACGGAACCCGGCCGAGCAGCTCGATCGGCTCGGCCCGCTCGATCGTGCCGACCGCGCGGTGGGCGTGGGGGGAGCCGTGGGAGTCGAAGGACATGGCCTCCACTGTCCCCCGGGCGTAGGGGCCGCGTAAGAGTCGCCTGCCCCGGGTGGCGCGGGACCAAAGTCCCGGCGCGGGGCCAGGGCACCCCGACGGGCTCAGCAGTCCCGGCGCGGGGCCAGGACACCCCGACGGGCTCAGCAGTCCCGGCGCGGGGCAGGACACCCCCGACGGGCTCAGCGGCGCTCGGCCTGGAGCCGTGCGACGTACGCGGCGGCCTGCGAGCGGCGTTCCATGCCCAGCTTGGACAGCAGGCTGGAGACGTAGTTCTTGATGGTCTTCTCGGCGAGGTGCAGGCGCTCCCCGATGACCCGGTTGGTCAGGCCCTCGCCGATCAGGTCCAGGATCTTGCGTTCCTGTTCGGTGAGTCCTGCGAGCTTGTCGTCGCCCTTGCCGCTGCCGCCGTCGCGCAGCCGCTCCAGCACCCGGGCGGTCGCCACCGGGTCCAGCAGGGATTTTCCGGCGGCCACGTCCCGTACGGCATTCAGCAGTTCATTGCCCCGGATCGCCTTCAGCACATATCCCGACGCGCCCGCCATGATCGCGTCGAAAAGCGCCTCGTCATCGGCGTACGAGGTGAGCATCAGGCATTTGATGTTCTCGTCCTGGGAACGGACTTCCCGGCAGACCTCCACCCCGCTGCCGTCCGGCAGCCGTACGTCGAGCACCGCCACATCGGGCCGGGTCGCCGGGATCCGCACCAGGGCGTCCGCGGCCGTACCGGCCTCGCCGACCACCTCGATGTCCGGTTCGGAGGCGAGCAGCTCATGGACGCCACGCCGGACGACCTCATGATCGTCGAGCAGAAATACCGTGATTTTTCCTTCTTCGCGCACGGTCGCAGTCTCACATACTCGCCTGCCCTCCGCTCTTCCCTGGCGCTGATCCGCGGGATAACGTGCCGTTGTTCCGGCGGCCTGCAAGGCTGTTTCCAGTGCCCTGACCAGCAGAGCTTCGCGATTTTTTCGATTTACTTGGAAATCCAAGCAAAATCGCAGGTCAGATAGGGTTTCGCAGTTATGCGATGCACTGGGTAACGTGCCTATGACAGGGCGCTCGCCGGGGCACCTGTCACGCCTGATCCCGGCCGACCGGCACCCACCCCGTGCACGGCTGTCGGATTCAGGCGAGCCGCACTGGTTCCCGGCAGACCCCGGGGGCCGGACCGACGGAGGAGCACGCACGTGACCGTGGAGAGCACTGCCGCCGCGCGTAAACCGCGACGCGCCAGCAAGCGGACCAGCGCCGCGAAGAAGCCGCAGAGCGCCGAGCCCCAGCTCGTCCAGCTGCTGACGCCCGAGGGGGAGCGCGTCGAGCACCCGGACTACAGCATCGACCTGAGCGCCGACGAGCTGCGCGGCCTGTACCGGGACATGGTCCTCACCCGCCGCTTCGACGCCGAGGCGACCGCCCTCCAGCGTCAGGGCGAGCTGGGCCTGTGGGCCTCGCTGCTCGGCCAGGAGGCCGCCCAGATCGGCAGTGGCCGGGCCCTGCGCGACGACGACTACGTCTTCCCGACCTACCGGGAGCACGGGGTCGCCTGGTGCCGCGGCGTCGACCCGACCAATCTGCTCGGCATGTTCCGCGGCGTGAACCACGGCGGCTGGGATCCGAACAGCAACAACTTCCACCTGTACACGATCGTCATCGGCTCGCAGACGCTGCACGCCACCGGCTACGCCATGGGCGTCGCCAAGGACGGCGCCGACTCCGCCGTGATCGCGTACTTCGGTGACGGGGCCTCCAGCCAGGGCGACGTCGCCGAGTCGTTCACCTTCTCCGCGGTCTACAACGCCCCGGTCGTCTTCTTCTGCCAGAACAACCAGTGGGCCATCTCCGAGCCCACCGAGCGCCAGACCCGCGTGCCGCTCTACCAGCGCGCCCAGGGCTACGGCTTCCCCGGCGTCCGCGTCGACGGCAACGACGTCCTCGCCTGCCTCGCCGTCACCCGCTCCGCGCTGGAGCGCGCCCGCCGCGGCGAGGGCCCGACCCTCGTCGAGGCGTTCACCTACCGCATGGGCGCCCACACCACCTCCGACGACCCGACGAAGTACCGGGCCGACGAGGAGCGGGCCGCCTGGGAGGCCAAGGACCCGATCCTGCGGCTGCGCGTGTACCTGGAGAAGTCCGGCCACGCCGACGAGGCGTTCTTCACCGAGTTGGAGGCGGAGAGCGAGACCCTCGGCAAGCGGGTACGGGAAGCGGTACGCGCGATGCCCGACCCGGACCCGATGGCCCTGTTCGAGCACGGCTACGCCGACGGCAGCTCCCTCGTGGACGAGGAGCGCGCCCAGTTCGCCGCCTACCAGGCATCGTTCGCCGACTCTGCCGAGGAGGGCAAGTAGCCATGGCCGTGGAAAAGATGTCCATCGCGAAAGCGCTGAACGAGTCGCTCCGCCTCGCCCTCGACACCGACCCCAAGGTCCTCATCATGGGCGAGGACGTCGGCAAGCTCGGCGGCGTCTTCCGCATCACCGACGGACTCCAGAAGGACTTCGGCGAGGACCGGGTGATCGACACCCCGCTCGCCGAGTCCGGCATCGTCGGCACGGCGATCGGCCTGGCCCTGCGCGGCTACCGCCCCATCGTCGAGATCCAGTTCGACGGCTTCGTCTTCCCCGCGTACGACCAGATCGTCACGCAGCTCGCCAAGATGCACGCCCGCGCGCTCGGCAAGATCAAGCTGCCGGTCGTCGTCCGTATCCCGTACGGCGGTGGCATCGGCGCGGTCGAGCACCACAGCGAGTCCCCCGAGGCGCTCTTCGCGCACGTCGCGGGGTTGAAGGTGGTCTCGCCGTCCAACGCGAGCGACGCCTACTGGATGATGCAGCAGGCCGTCCAGAGCGACGACCCGATCATCTTCTTCGAGCCCAAGCGGCGTTACTGGGACAAGGGCGAGGTCGACACCGAGTCCATCCCCGGCCCGCTGCACAAGGCCGTGACCGCCCGCGAGGGCAGCGACCTCACGCTCGTCGCGTACGGACCGATGGTGAAGGTCTGTCTGGAAGCGGCCGCGGCCGCCCAGGAGGAGGGCAAGTCGATCGAGGTCCTGGACCTGCGCTCGATGGCCCCCATCGACTTCGACGCCATCCAGAAGTCGGCGGAGAAGACCCGCCGGGTCGTGGTCGTCCACGAGGCGCCCGTCTTCTACGGCTCCGGCGCGGAGATCGCCGCCCGGATCACCGAGCGCTGCTTCTACCACCTCGAAGCCCCCGTGCTGCGGGTCGGCGGCTACCACGTCCCCTACCCGCCGGCCCGGCTGGAGGACGAGTATCTGCCCGGCCTGGACCGGGTGCTCGACGCCGTCGACCGCTCGCTGGCGTTCTGAGGAGAGGGTTCGTGACGACGATGACCGAAACGTCTGCTCGTTTCCGTGAGTTCAAGATGCCCGACGTGGGCGAGGGACTGACCGAGGCCGAGATCCTCAAGTGGTTCGTCCAGCCCGGCGACACCGTCACCGACGGCCAGGTCGTGTGCGAGGTCGAGACCGCGAAGGCGGCCGTCGAGCTGCCGATCCCGTTCGACGGGGTGGTGCACGAGCTGCGCTTCCCCGAGGGCACGACCGTCGACGTCGGCCAGGTGATCATCGCGATCGACGTGGCCCCGGGCAGCGGTGACGCGCCCGCCCCGGCCGCCGCCGCTCCGGCCCAGGAGCCGGTGGAGACCCCGGAGGCCGAGGCCGAGCCGAAGGGCCGCACGCCGGTCCTGGTGGGCTACGGCGTCGCCGAGACCTCCACCAAGCGCCGCCCGCGCAAGGGGGCATCGGCCGCTCCGGAGGCCGCCGCCGTCGCGGCGGCGGTGCAGGCCGAGCTGAACGGGCACGCGGCGCCGGCTCCCGCTTCCGCCCCTGCTCCCGCGCCTGCTTCCGTGCCCGCGCAGGCCGGGGCTCAGGGCGGCGGCCGTCCGCTCGCCAAGCCGCCGGTCCGCAAGCTGGCCAAGGACCTGGGCATCGACCTGGCGACGGTGGTGCCGACCGGCAAGGACGGCATCATCACCCGCGAGGACGTCCACGCGGCGGCGGCCCCGGTCGCCGAGGCTCCCGCGGCGGTCGCGTCCCCGGCGGCCCCCGAGGCCCCGGCAGCCGCTGTCCCCGCTGCCGCCCCCGACTCCGCCCGCGAGACCCGTATCCCGGTCAAGGGCGTCCGCAAGGCGATCGCTCAGGCGATGGTCGGATCGGCCTTCACCGCGCCGCACGTCACCGAGTTCGTCACGGTCGACGTGACGCGCACGATGAAGCTCGTGGCCGAGCTCAAGGAGGACAAGGACATGGCGGGGGTGCGGGTCAACCCGCTCCTGATCATCGCCAAGGCCCTCCTCGTCGCGATCAAGCGGAACCCCGAGGTCAACGCCGCCTGGGACGAGGCCAACCAGGAGATCGTGCAGAAGCACTACGTCAACCTGGGCATCGCGGCGGCCACCCCGCGCGGTCTGATCGTGCCGAACATCAAGGACGCGCACGACCAGACGCTGCCGCAGCTCGCGGCGTCCCTGGGCGAGCTGGTCAGCACGGCCCGCGACGGCAAGACCTCCCCGGCCGCGATGGCGGGCGGCACGGTGACCATCACCAACGTCGGCGTCTTCGGCGTCGACACCGGTACGCCGATCCTCAACCCGGGCGAGTCCGCGATCCTGGCGGTCGGCGCGATCAAGCTCCAGCCGTGGGTCCACAAGGGCAAGGTGAAGCCGCGTCAGGTCACCACGCTGGCCCTGTCGTTCGACCACCGCCTGGTCGACGGTGAGCTGGGCTCCAAGGTGCTGGCCGATGTGGCGGCGATCCTGGAGCAGCCGAAGCGCCTGATCACCTGGGCGTAGGTTTTCTGTCCGGTGGGCCCGTACGTTGTTGCGTGCGGGCCCACCGGCATGTCCGGCCCTCACCGTACGGCGAGTTCGGCGAACACCGTCTTCCCCACCGTGCGCGGCTCGACGCCCCAGTCGTCGGTGAGCTGAGCGACGATCAGGAGCCCTCGCCCGTAGCAGTCGTCGGCATCGGGCTGCCGGAGGCTGGGCAGCCGCTCCCCGCGCGGATCGCTGACGGCGACCCGGAGGGCGAACTCGGTGAGCGTGAGGTGGACCCGGAAGAGCCGCCCCCGGATGGCGCCGTGGAGCAGGGCGTTGGTGGCCAACTCGCTGACCAGGAGCGCCACGTCACCGGCCATCGAGGGGTGCCCCCACTGGAGGACGAGCCTAGCGGCACGGTGCCGACTGAGGACGACGCTGTGGGCGGTGGGCGTGTAGTCGACGCAGTCCTCGCGGAGGACGGGATCGGGGGCGGGGGCTGAGAGTTCCTGGGCTGCGGTCATGGTCGCGTGCCTCCGGGTGAGGGTGGCGGTGGCTGTGCCGCGGCTGCGTCTGGGCAGGGCGGTGCGCTTCCGCCGTGATGGCTCCGCTGTGCTGGCGGCGGTGCGCTGAACGTAGCTCTCTGCCCGCACGGGACTCAAGGCTCTGGGAGATATATTCCCCGTACGAGTTAACGGTTCCGTGAGGTGTTGAACGGGCTGACACACTTGGGAAGTTCACCGGGACGGGAGGGCTGCGTGCAGGCAATGGGCAAGAGAGCGAACGGGAACCGAGTCTCGACAGTGCTCGGTCGACGCCTGGGCGGGGAGCTTCAAAGCTTGCGGGTCGCGGCAGGCAGGACTCAGCGACAGGCGGCTGAGGCGCTCAGCGCTACCCCGACCAAGGTTGTGAAGATGGAGAGCGGCTGGGTTCCGATGCGGGATCCGGACATCGCGGCGCTCTGCGCTTTGTACGGAGTCAGCGATCCGAAAACTCTCGCCTATCTGCTGGAGCTGGCGAAGACTGATCGCGAGAGGCGCAAGATCAAGGGGTGGTGGAACGAGACTCCGACTCTCGCAACGCAGGTGGAGTACATCGCGATGGAGGATGCCGCCGTCAGGGTGCGACAGTGGCAGATGGCGCTCATCCCCGGTCTGTTCCAGACCGCTGAGTACACGCGTGCCATGGGCGTCGCGGACATGTCGTGGGACGACATTGACCGGATCGAGGATGTCGTCGCCGCCAGAGCAAAGCGTCAGGCCAGGTTGCATGTTGACAACCCCCTGCGCATTCACGCTGTGATCTGGGAAGCTGCGTTGCGCCAGCTGATGGGCGGTCCCGCTGTGATGGCACGCCAGCTTGAGCACTTGTGCGGGCTGGCCGACCTCCCGAACGTGCACGTTCAGGTGCTGCCTTTTCGCGCGGGTGGTCATCCGTGCATCGGCGGCCCCTTCAACGTTCTCTCATTCGGCGAGGACGAGGCTGTGGATGTCGTGCACATGGACACCCCAAGGTCCACCATCTGGGTCGAGGACGCGGAAGAGAGCGAGTCGTTCGTCAGCCTTTTCAACCAAGCCTCCCGAATGAGCCTCTCGCCCTACGACTCGATTCAGTTCATCGACAACATCGCGAAGGAAATGAGCAAGTGAAGGCGTTCCGGTTCTGCAAGTCCAGCTACAGCGCGACGTCCAGCGAGTGCGTCGAGGTGGCCCGCAACATTCCTCGTACCGTCGCCGTCCGCGACTCCAAGCGCCGCGACGGCCCCGTCGTCACCGTCGAGCCGGCCGCGTGGGACGCCTTCACGGTCGGCCTGTTTGGGTCGCAGTAGCCGTAGGCCCGTACGCCGTACCGAACGGCAAGGGGCCCGGCCCGCACGCACTGTGCGGGCCAGGCCCCTTCGCCGTACAGCGCCTGCGGGCTACTTCTTGAAGCCGTAGTCCATCAGCTTCTTCGCGTCGGCCGTGCGGTTCGCCTCGGAGGTCGACGTGAGCACGGTGCCGATGACCGTCTTGCCCTTACGCGTCGCCGCGAAGACCAGGCAGTACTTGGCGGTCGGGCCGGAGCCGGTCTTGACGCCGGTCGCGCCGCTGTAGCTGCCGAGCAGCTTGTTGGTGTTGGTCCACGACATGTAGCGGTAGCCACCGTTCTTCGTGGTCACCTTCTGCTTCGTCGACTTGGACTTGACGACGGAGCGGAACGTGGAGTTCTTCATCGCCTTGCCGGCGATCTTCGTCAGGTCGCGGGGCGTCGAGTAGTTGTTGCCATTCCCTATGCCGTCGAACGAGTCGAAGCGGGTGTTCTTCAGCTTGAGGCTCTTCGCCGTGTCGTTCATCTTGCCGATGAACGACTTCACGCGGGCCGCACGGGTCTTGCCGGAGCCGAACTTGTCGGCCAGGGCGTACGCGGCGTCGCAGCCGGAGGGGAGCATCAGGCCGTAGAGGAGCTGGCCCACGGTGACCTTGTCGCCGACGATGAGCCGGGCGGAGGAGGCGTTCTTCGAGACGATGTAGTCGCTGTACGCCTTCTGGATCGTGACCTTGGACTTCAGGTTCACGTTCTTCTGCGACAGGACGACCAGCGCCGTCATGATCTTCGTGGTCGAGCCGGTGGCCCGGCGGGTGTCGGCGGACTTGGTGAAGAGGGTCTTCCCCGTGCCGTCGTTCATCACGAAGCCACCCTTGGCGACGATCTTCGGAGTCGGCGGTGCGGCGGCGTGCGCCGTGGAGGCGAAGGCGCTGCCCGCGAGCACCGCACCGGCGGTGAGCGTCACGGTGGCCGTGACGTTGACGCGATTGATGCGCTTGATGCCGATTTTCAACTGAACGCTCCAAATGCCCCTGATATGCGGCCACATATGGGTGCCGCTCGGGGGATGAGACTCCTGGGCCGGGGCAATGGATGTGTTCCCGAACGGGTGAATTTGCGCAGGCTTGACCCGGACGTCTCCAGTCAGCGCCCGCAGCTGTCCGCGCCCGCCGCCGGGGCGCAGCAGCCCTTGCCGCGCCAGGCCTCGCGGCCCTCCTTGACCGCGATGACGGCGATGGCGAGGGCGGCGACCGGGTCGGCCCAGGACCAGCCGAGCGCGGCGTTGAGGAGCAGGCCGGCGAGCAGGACGGCGGAGAGGTACGTGCACAGCAGGGTCTGCTTCGAGTCCGCTACGGCGGAGGCGGAGCCGATCTCGCGCCCCGCGCGCCGCTGGGCCGCCGACAGGAACGGCATGATCGCCAGCGAGAGCGCGGCGATGCCGATGCCGAGGGGGGAGGGTTCGGCCTCGCCGGTCCCGGCCAGCGCGCGGACCGCGTCGACGGCGACGTACGCGGCGAGTGCGAAGAACGACACGGAGATGATCCGCAAGGCGGCCCGCTCCCGGGCCTCCCGGACCGCGTGGTCGCGGGCGGAGAACTGCCAGGCGACCGCGGCGGCGGAGGAGACCTCGATGACGGAGTCCAGGCCGAAGCCGATCAGGGCGCTGGAGGAGGCGGCCGTTCCGGCGGTGAGGGCGACCACCGCCTCGACGACGTTGTAGGCGATGGTGACCGCGACCAGCAGCCGTATCCGGCGGGCGAGCGCGTCCCGGCGGGCCGGGGAGGGGCCGAGGGTGAGTGCGGTCATCAGCAGCACCCTTCCGTCTCCGCGTCCGGGCACGTGCGGTCGGTCTCGACCGCCACCACCGCGGAGCGCAGGTCGTCCAGGGCGGTGCCGAGGCGCTCGTCGGCCAGCTCGTAGCGCGTACGGCGGCCGTCCGGCACGGTGACGACCAACCCGCAGTCGCGCAGGCAGGCCAGGTGGTTGGAGAGCCGGGTGCGCGAGATGCCCAGGGCCTCGGCGAGGTCGGAGGGGTACGCCGGGGCCTCGCGGAGCGCGAGCAGCAGGCGGCAGCGGATCGGGTCGGCGAGCGCACGGCCGAACCGCGCGAGGACCTCGATGTCGGAAGCGACGGTCAGCATGAGGTGACAGTACAGCGATAGCTGAATTCAGGGAAGCGTGAACTGTGGGACTCGGTGGGTGAGCTCATGCACGGCACAGTCGGACGCTCTCGGTCAGGCGTAGGACGAGAGCAGTTCGTCCAGCGTCCAGATCGTGGCTCGTACGCCGGAGGTGCGGGCGAGATACCGGTCGCGCTCGACGAGGATGTTCAGGTCACCGCAGCCGAGCTTGTTGCAGGCGTGCTCGATCAGGCTGCTCCCGGTGCTGCCGCCGTCCACGAGCGCCTGGAGATGGGCCGCGTCCCATTCGACTTCGTTGAGCGCCCAGGGTGCGTTCCCCGCGATGACCGTGCTCAGGACTCCGGAGAGGCGTTCCGCGCAGGAGCGGCGTGCCCGACCGTCGGATACCTGGGCGATGTGGTTGCCCGTTTCGATGATCGCGGTGACCGGCAGCAGAAGATCGGTCTCCCGGCGTTCCCGCTTGCTCTTCAGCTCGTCGATCACTCGCTTGCGGTCCTGGCATTTGCCGGGAACCTCCAGCAGATTGCACAGGATCGACGTGTCGACGAACTCCACCCCCCTCGCCATGTCTCACCCGATCCCGAGGAGCCGGTCGAATTCGGCGTAGTCCTGCTTGCCGCGTTCTTCACGCATCAGCCGGCCGTGGGTGACGACATCACCCAGCGGCCCCGCTCCCATCGCTGTGGCGTAGCCGTCGAGCTCCGTGAGTCTGGTCAGGAGACTGGCGCCCGTCGCGCGGTCCCGTGAGCAGACGATGACCCCCTCATGGTCCTCGCCGCTGAGGGCGGAGAGCAGGGCGGGGCTGTGGGTCGTGATCAGGACCCGGGTCGCGTTGTCGGCGGCGGCCTGACGCACCAGGCGCAGAACCTCAGCCGCCTGGGACGGGTGCAGTCCGTTCTCCAGTTCTTCGATGACGAGGGTCAGGGAGCGCTCCGTCTCGGGACTCGGTGCCGGGCCCAGGTCGAGTCCGTCGCCGCCGGTGAGCAGCGAGGTGGTGATCGCGAGGAAGCGCAGCATGCCGTCGCTCATCTCGCGGGCCGGGGTGAGGCCCCGCTCCCCTTCGTTCAGGGCGAGCATGACGTCTCCCAGCTCCGACTTGGTCACGGCGAGCCGCTCGATGTCGTGGTCCGCGAGGCCGCGCAGCAGGTTCACCAAGAGCTCGAAGAGTTCGGGGGTGTGGCGTTGGATGTTCCCCACCGCCGCGGAGAGGTTCTCGGCCGTCCTGCGGAGTCGCGAGTCGCGCGCCGGTACGTACTGCCGCATCAGGTGCGGCACGGGGTCGAGGTGAAACGCTCCCGTCAGAGCGCTCAGCAGGGTGTCGGCAGCCCACAGCGCGTCGCGCTCACCGTCACTCTCGCCCGGGACACGCAGCTCCAACTGGGAAGTCAGGAGCCGCGTGCTGCGGAAGGCGGCGCCGGGGTTCCTGCCCCGCCTTCCGTTGTGCCAGGAGGCGTAGATGTCGGCGTGGTGGGGGACCGCCTCCCCGCTGATCAGGAGCGGCTTGACGCCGCTCGTCGTGGGGCCGGTGAGCCGTTCCTCGATGATCTGCACTTCCGGCTCGACCTGAACCGTCACGTCGAACGTGATCGGCCCGTACTCCGTACCGACCGTGCAGCCCAGCGAGAACCGGTCCGAGCCGTGCGGCACACACCCGCTCAACCCGCCCCGCACCGGTCCCGCCGCACCGCGTCGGCTCTCCAGGGCTTCGTTGATGTCATCGCCGCGCGCGAGTCGGGAGAGGACCTCCAGCCCGTCCAGCGCGTTCGACTTTCCGCTGCTGTTGCGCCCGATGAGGACCGTGAGGGGCGCCAGCGGGAGCACCGCGCCGTGGAAGCTCTTGAACGCGGTGAGACGTACCTCTTCGATGGCGTGAGCTGTCACCCGCTCAACGTAACGCAAGGGGCTGAGCGCAGACAGCGGGCCGTCCGCCCCGGAGGTCCAGAATCCGGACGCCGGTCCCCATGCGTGCATGTTGTATCTATGCTGTGCGCATGCCTGCCGCCTCCTCCACCCCCGTACGGTCCACGCCCTCCTCCCTCAAGCGCCCGCCCGCCGCCGAGCGGGTCTACACGCACATCAAGGAAGCCGTCCTGGACCGGCGTTACGAGGGCGGGACGCTGCTCACCGAGGGGGACCTGGCGGACGCGGTCGGCGTCTCGCGGACGCCCGTGCGCGAGGCGCTGCTGCGGCTGGAGGTCGAAGGGCTGATCAAGCTCTACCCGAAGAAGGGCGCGCTCGTCCTCGCCGTCTCCGCGCAGGAGATCAAGGACGTGGTGGAGACCCGGCTGCTGGTCGAGGAGTTCGCGGCGCGCAAGGCGGTGCCCGCCTCCCCGCAGTTGATCGAGCGGCTCGAACAGCTCCTGGAGGAGCAGCGGCAGTTGGCGGAGGCCGGTGACCTGGCGGCGGTAGCCGTCAAGGACCGCTGTTTCCACGCCGAGATCGTGAAAAACGCCGGAAACGAGATCCTCTCGCGCCTCTACGACCAGCTGCGCGACCGTCAGCTGCGGATGGGCGTAGCGGTGATGGAGGCCCATCCGGGCAGGATCGAGGCCAACATTTCCGAGCACGGTGAGCTGCTGGAGGCGATCCGGGCCGGGGACGCCGAGGGGGCGGCCCTGGTCGTGCGCCGCCATGTCGGCCGGGTGCGGGTGCTGGTGCGGGGTGAGGACCGGTGAGTTCGGCCGCCCCCACGCTCACCCTGCCCGGTGACCCGCCCGGCGGCCGACGCGCCGCCTGGGTCTGGGGCATCGGCGTCGCCGTCTACTTCGTCGCGATCATCTTCCGTACGAGCCTGGGCGTCGCCGGACTCGACGCCGCCGACCGGTTCGACGTCAACGCCTCGGCGCTCTCCACCTTCTCCATCCTCCAGCTCCTGGTCTACGCGGGCATGCAGATACCCGTCGGGCTGCTGGTCGACCGGCTCGGCACCAAGAAGGTCCTCACCATCGGGGTCGTCCTGTTCACCGTCGGGCAGCTCGGCTTCGCGCTCTCCCCCTCGTACGGGATGGCGCTGGCGGCCCGCGCCCTGCTCGGCTGCGGCGACGCGATGACGTTCATCAGCGTGCTGCGGCTCGGCAGCCGCTGGTTCCCGGCCCGGCGCGGGCCGCTGATCGGGCAGGTCGCGGCGCTGTTCGGGATGGCGGGCAACCTCGTCTCGACGCTCTTCATCGCGCGGGCGCTGCACAGCTACGGCTGGACCACGACGTTCGTCGGCAGTTCGCTGGCGGGCGTGGTGGTGCTGGTGCTGCTCCTGCTGTTCCTGAAGGACCACCCCGAGGGCCACGAGCCGCCGCCCGCCGAGCACGCCGGGGCCGCGTACGTCCGCCGGCAGATCGCCGCCGCCTGGCGGGAGCCCGGGACGCGGCTCGGGATGTGGGTGCACTTCACCACGCAGTTCCCGGCGATGGTGTTCCTGCTGCTGTGGGGGATGCCGTTCCTGGTCGAGGCGCAGGAGCTGAGCCGTGGCACGGCGGGCACGCTGCTCACCCTGGTGGTGTTGTCGAACATGGTGGTCGGGCTCGTCTACGGGCAGATCATCGCCCGCCACCACGAGGCGCGGGTTCCGATCGCGCTGGGCACGGTGGCGACGACGGCGCTGCTCTGGGCGTCCGCGATCTTCTACCCGGCCGACCACACGCCGATGTGGCTGCTGGTCCTCCTGTGCCTGGTGCTCGGCGCCTGCGGACCGGCCTCGATGGTCGGCTTCGACTTCGCCCGGCCGGCCAACCCGCCCGAGCGGCAGGGCACCGCCTCGGGCATCGTCAACATGGGCGGGTTCGTCGCCTCGATGACCACCCTGTTCGCCGTCGGGGTCCTGCTGGACGCCACGGGAGACAACTACCGCATCGCGTTCGCCTCGGTCTTCGTGCTGGAGGCGCTCGGCGTCACCCAGATCCTGCGGCTGCGCCGCCGGGCTGCGCTCAGGGAGCGCGAGCACCACGTGGTGAGCCGCGTCGAGGCCGTGCACGTGCCCGCGTAGCCCTCCCGGGGGCGCGGGCACGTGCCGGGTGATGCGGTCAAGAAGTCACGGCGTCACGAGGCCACGGCGTCACGAGGCCACGGAGTCACGAGGCCACGGAGTCACGAGGCCACGGAGTCACGGGGTCACGGCGAAGTTGTCCAGGATCGCGGTGGCCAGCTCCTGGTCGCCCTCGACCTTGATCCGGTCGGCGACGGCGGCGTGACGGACGCGGCCGCAGGCGAGTCGAACGTACGTCTCCCAGTCCAGCGACAGCGTCACGGCGGGGCCCAGCGACGGCGCGCCGTCTATCGAGCCGCGGCCCTCCGCGTCGATCCGTACCGTCCGCAGGAACTCCACCGGGCCGTGCACGTCGAAGACGACCGCCGAATTGGCGGGCGCGCCCGCGCTCTTGGCGACCACCTTCGGCAGCCCGGCGAGCAGCAGGTCCCGGGTGATCAGGGCACCGGGGGAGTCCAGGTTGCCCGGCTGACCGAGCGTCGTGCGCAGATCCTGTTCGTGCACCCAGACGTCGAAGGCCCGCAGATTCAGCGCGGTTTCGAGGGTCTGCTCGGCGCCCAGGGGCGCGCGGACCTTGGTCTCGGGACTGCGCGACTCGTTGCGGATCTGGCGGGCCCGGCGGATGAGGACGTACTCCAGCTCTGCGGTGATCTCCGGGGAGGTGTGGTGCCGCCGGACGTCGACCTGCATCTCCATGTACCGGGCGAAGTCGCTCTGTACGTGGTACAGGTCGCGCGGCAGGGTGTGGATCGGCCGGGGATCGCCGAGCATCTCGCACTCCATGCCGATGACGTGCGACACGATGTCGCGCACCGACCACCCCGGGCAGGGCGTACGGCGGTTCCACTCGCTCTCGGGAAGGGGCTTCACCAGCTCGGCTATCGCCTCGATGGAGTGGGTCGCGGCGTCGGTGTAGGGCTGGAGGCTGGGATGGACGGTCACGGGACCCCTCGTGCGGTTCTGCGGTGCATGGGCTGGAGAGAGCAGGGAGTGCTGGCGGGTGGGCCGGCTCTGACGGCACTGTCGGCGAGCTGCGGGGGAGGTTCGGTGGCTCGGACCCACCGACGATCGGGGGGCGGCATCGCGGGGCTGGGCACGCGCATCTGCGGCGTTGTCGTCAATCACCATGGCTCCGCCATGCCTCAATCCTCCGCCTTGCAGCTGCACGCACCCAGCCCCGCTCCTTCCCCCATCCCCCGATCGTCGGTGGGTCCAAGTTACGCTGCGAGCAGGCACCCCGGCAGTGCTTTCGTGTGACGATCGTAGGCCCGTGTTGACGGCTTGAATGCCAGGACGGTGGTAGTGTGCGCGCCTCCCTCATCCAGATCGCAGTGGACCCGGACGAATCCGTCGATGCCCGCAGGGCGCGAGCGGCCTCTCTCGTGGTCGCCCAGCGAGGGGCTGACCTGGTGGTTCTGCCCGAACTCTGGCCGGTCGGGGCGTTCGCCTACACCGCCTTCGAGGCGGAGGCCGAGCCGCTGGAGGGCCCCACGCACGAGGTGATGGCGAAGGCGGCCGCCGGGGCCGGTGTCTGGCTGCACGCCGGGTCCTTCGTCGAACGCGCGGACGACGGCACCCTCTACAACACCAGTCTGGTCTTCTCGCCCGAGGGCGAGCGCTCGGCCTTCTACCGCAAGATCCACCGCTTCGGCTTCGACCAGGGCGAGGCGGTGATGATGGGAGCGGGCGAGGAGTTGGTGACCGTCGCCCTGCCGGACACCACCCTGGGCCTTGCCACCTGTTACGACCTGCGCTTCCCCGAGCAATTCCGGGGGCTCGTCGACGCGGGCGCCGAGACGCTCGTCGTCGCGGCGGGCTGGCCCGAGCGTCGCCGCTCCCACTGGACGCTCCTCGCGCAGGCCCGCGCCGTGGAGAACCAGGCGTACGTCCTCGCCGTCGGCACGGCGGGCACCCACGCCGATGTCCAGCAGGCCGGGCACAGCATGGTCGTCGACCCCTGGGGCGAGGTGCTGGCCCAGGCGGGCGCGGACGAGGAGATCCTGACCGTCGAGCTGGACGCGGACAAGGTCCGCGCGACCCGGGAGCAGTTCCCGGCCCTGAAGGGCCGCCGCCTGGGGCTCGCGCCGCCGCTCTGAGGGCCCGCCCCGCACGTGGCCTCCGCGCTGTTTCACGTGAAACAGCGAACTCTCGCGCGAGGCCGCGCGCTCAGCCTCGCTCAACCCTCGTTCTCCTTGTCCGCCAGCACGATCACGCACATCGCCACGGCGATGAGCAGCGCGGTGTCGGCGTCGTCCCGGACGACGTCGATGCCGTACGTGTCCCGGAGGGTCAGCCAGCGGCGCGAGATCTGAGCCAGCAGCTCGCCGTCGTACTCGATGGCGAACTCGCGGTCCAGGATCTTGCCGCTGACGTCCAGCTCGGTGCCGTCCACCAGCGTCACCCGGTAGTGGTTGCGCAGCAGCGACAGCCGTTTGCGCTTGACCTTGGCCAGCTCCTCGCCGCCCCGCTCGATGAGCATCGTGTCGCGCAGGCTGATCAGCTTCTGCCGCAGCTCGACCAGGACCCGGCCGTCGGTGTCCTTCAGCTCGAAGGTGTCGCGCAGCCGCATCGCCTTGCCGTCGACCAGGAAGACCTTCCGGCCCCCGTCGTCCTCGATCCAGTAGTCGTCGCCGATGGCGAACAGCCGCTCACGTACGAGAAGTCTCATGGGGCACAGGTTCCCCCGGGGCCCGGCGGAATGCGCGCAGGCGGTCAGGGTGTTGACTGGTGGCATGGCAACACGTGCACGCGTCCGCGCCCCCGAACTCATCGGCAAGGGCGGCTGGCTCAATACAGGCGACCAGCAGTACACCCTCGCTGACCTGCGAGGACGCATCGTCATCCTCGACTTCTGGACGTTCTGCTGTGTGAACTGTCTGCATGTCCTGGACGAGCTGCGCGAGCTGGAGGAGAAGCACCGCGACACCGTGGTGATCATCGGCGTCCACTCGCCGAAGTTCGTCCACGAGGCCGAGCACCAGGCCGTCGTCGACGCCGTCGAGCGCTACGAGGTCCACCACCCCGTCCTCGACGACCCCGAGCTGGCCACCTGGAAGCAGTACGCGGTCCGCGCCTGGCCGACGCTCGTCGTGATCGACCCCGAGGGCTATGTCGTCGCCCAGCACGCCGGCGAGGGCCATGCGCACGCGATCGAGAAGCTCGTCGAGGAGCTGGAGGCCGAGCACGGGGCCAAGGGCACGCTGCGCCGCGGCGACGGCCCGTATGTCGCGCCCGAGCCCGTCGCCACCCATCTGCGGTTCCCCGGCAAGGCGCTGCTCCTGCCGGACGGCGGCTTCCTGGTCTCCGACACCACCCGGCACCGCCTCGTCGAGCTGGACGCGGACGGCGAGACCGCACGACGCCACTTCGGCACCGGCGAACGCGGGTTGAGCGACGGCGGCCCGGACGAGGCCCGGTTCAGCGAACCGCAGGGGCTCGCCGTGCTCCCGGACGGCCGCATCGCCGTCGCGGACACCGTCAACCACGCGATCCGCGCCCTGGACCTGACGACCGGGGCGACCAGCACCCTCGCCGGGACCGGCCGCCAGTGGTGGCAGGGGACCTCGACCAGCGGCCCGGCGCGCGAGGTGGACCTCTCCTCGCCGTGGGACCTCGCCTGGTTCGGCGACCGGCTGTGGATCGCCATGGCGGGCGTGCACCAGCTGTGGACGTACGACCCCGAGGGCGGCACCGTACGCGTCGCCGCCGGGACCACCAACGAGGGCCTGGTCGACGGGCCGGCCGCCGAGGCCTGGTTCGCCCAGCCGTCCGGGCTCGCCGTCTCCGCCGACGGGGAGCGGCTGTGGGTCGCCGACTCGGAGACCTCCGCGCTGCGCTGGGTCGACCGCGACGAGCACGTGCACACCGCCGTCGGCACCGGCCTCTTCGACTTCGGCCACCGCGACGGGGCGGCCGACCAGGCGCTGCTGCAACACCCGCTCGGCGTGACCGCGCTGCCCGACGGCTCCATCGCGATCAGCGACACGTACAACCACGCGCTGCGCCGCTACGATCCGGAATCCGGCGAGGTCACCACGCTGGCCACCGATGTCCGTGAGCCCAGCGACGCGGTGCTGGTCGACGGCGATCTGGTCGTCGTCGAGTCGGCCCGCCACCGCCTCACCCGACTCCGGCTACCGGAGGAAGCGGTACGGGTCGCCGACCAGGCGCACCGTACCCAGCGGGCCGCCACCGAGATCGCCCCCGGCACCCTCCGCCTCGACGTGGTCTTCCAGGCGCCCGCCGGGCAGAAGCTGGACACGCGCTACGGGCCCTCGACCCGGCTCCTGGTCTCCGCCACCCCGCCCGAGCTGCTGGCGGACGGCTCCGGAGCGGGCACGGACCTCGGGCGCGAGCTGGTCCTCGCGGACGGGGTCACCGAGGGCGTGCTGCACGTCTCCGCGATGGCGGCGTCCTGCGACGACGACCCGGCCAACGAGTACCCGGCCTGCCATGTGCACCAGCAGGACTGGGGCGTCCCCGTCCGCGTGACCGCGGGAGGAGCGCCCCGGCTGCCGCTGGTGCTGGCGGGCATGGACGAGCAGGGCTGACGCGCCGGACGGGTCGCCCCCCGCGGGGGCGACCCGGAGCGCCCGCCGTTACTGGTAGCGCTGCTGGTCGTCCTGGACGACGGTGGTGGTGGGCGGCACGACCATCCGGCGGCGCCGCGCGATGCTCATGTAGACGAAGACCCCCACGAGGCCGACGAGCATCATGATCCAGCCGACCAGGTCGACGTTGACGGTGTCCATCTTCCAGTCGGTGGCGAACGCCAGGATCGCGCCCGCACCGATCAGGAGAATGCATCCTCCGAGTCCCATGAATTCTGCCTCCTCGACCGCCCGGTGAGTCCGGACCGGTGTACGACCCGCGTACCCGGCCCGGCAACAACCATGTGCACGGAGGCGATTGGACGTTCCCCGGTCAGCCGGCCAGGAACGCGGTGAGCGCGTTCGCCAGCAGATACGGGTCGTCCGCGCCGCACAGCTCACGGGCGCTGTGCATCGAGAGGATCGCCACGCCGATGTCGACGGTCTGGATGCCGTGCCGGGCCGCGGTGATCGGGCCGATGGTGGTGCCGCAGGGCATCGCGTTGTTGGACACGAAGGTCTGCCACGGCACCCCAGCCTTCTCGCAGGCGGCGGCGAACACCGCACGGCCGCTGCCGTCGGTGGCGTACCGCATGTTGACGTTGACCTTGAGGATCGGCCCGCCGTTGGCGACCGGGTGGTGCGTCGGGTCGTGCCGCTCCGCGTAGTTGGGGTGCACGGCGTGGCCGGTGTCGGAGGAGAGACAGACCGTCCCGGCGAAGGCGCGGGCGCGGTCCTCGTACGTACCGCCGCGGGCGAACACCGAGCGCTCCAGCACCGAACCCAGGAGCGGCCCGTCGGCCCCGGTGTCGGACTGCGAGCCGTTCTCCTCGTGGTCGAAGGCCGCGAACACCGGGATGTACGGGATGTCGGCGTCGCTCTGCCCGGCGACGGCGGCCAGGGCGGCGGTCGCCGCGTGCACCGAGAGGAGGTTGTCCATCCGGGGCCCGGCCAGCAGCTCCCGGTCCCGGCCCAGGTACGACGGCGGCTCGATGGCGTGCGGCATCAGGTCCCAGCCGGTGACGTCCTCCGCGTCGACGCCCGCCTCCTCGGCGACGAAGCGGATCAGGTCACCCTCCTCGACCTCGCCGAGCCCCCAGATCGGCTGCATGTGCTTCTGCCGGTCGAGCTTGAGCCCTTCGGCGTTGGCCGACCGGTCCAGGTGCACGGCCAGCTGCGGCACCCGCAGCAGCGCCCGGTCGATGTTGACCAGCCGGTGGGTGCCGTCCCGCAGCGAGATCCGCCCGGCCAGGCCCAGGTCCCGGTCGAGCCAGGTGTTGAGCAGGGTGCCGCCGTAGACCTCGACGGCGATCTGGCGCCAGCCGTGCGCCCCGCTGTCGGGCAGCGGCTTCACCCGCAGGTTCGGGGAGTCGGTGTGCGCCCCCGCGATCCGGAACGGCGTGTGCGCCTCGGCACCCTCCGGCACGTACCAGGCGACGATCGCCCCGCCGCGCAGCACGTACTTCCCGCCCGCCGACGCGTCCCAGGCGGCGGTCTCCTCGACCTGCCGGAACCCGGCCTCCTCCAGCCGGGCGGCGGCGTTCGCCACGGCGTGGTACGGGGACGGGCTGGCCGCCAGGAAGGTCATCAGGTCATCGGTGTGCGCACGGTCGAACCGGAGAGGGGAACTCATGTTCTTCACTGTAACGAGGACCCGGGGTCCGGTATCCGGTGACCGGGAGAGATCTCAGCCCTTACAGCTCGTCGATCGAGGTCAGGTCGATGTCGATGTCGTACGGGGCGGAAAGCTTGAGCCGGTCGTGGTGGACGCCGGTGGAGACGTACGTCCTGTTGACCGGGTCGAGCTCGTAGGTGATGACCATGGGGCGGACGTTCTCGCCGGTCATCTCGACCAGCCAGAAGGGATTCCCGCCGCCGCGTACTTGTGCGGCTTGGTGTCCCGGTCGCGGTCCTCGGAGTCGGGGGAGACGACCTCGACGGCGAGGAGGACGTCGGCGGCTTCGTGGCGGGTCTGGCGGCGACCCTTGATCGCTTCCGCCTTGACTACGACGAGGTCGGGTTCCGGGGCGTTTCTCTTGCCCAGCACGATCGCCATCTCGCGACGCACACGCAGGTCGTTCGGAACGTGCTGCCGCAGCCCCTGTTCCAGCAGATACATCGCCAGTGTGTGGAAGTCTCGCTGCGGACTCACGAAAACCAGGATCCCGTCGATCAGCTCTGTGTGCGGCGGGAGGTCAAGCGTGAAGAATTCGTCCACGGTGTAGCCGTCCGCAGGCGGGACCGGCCACTTGGAGCCGTCCGACTGACGGTGCAGCGATTCGGGCAGTGCCTCGGCGGTCATGGTTCCTCCCATGGACGGGATTCCGGGCCGTGCACTCAGCGTACCCAGCTGATACGACAGCGCCGCCACCCGAACGAATTCCGGGTGGCGGCGCTGGTTGACGTACGGATCAGGCGAGCGAGGTCCTAGAACGCGGCTTCGTCCAGCTCCATCAGCGAGTTGTCGATCGACTCGGCGAGCGCGCGCTCGGTCGAGACGCCCGGCAGGACGTTCGCGGCGAAGAACTTCGCGGCGGCGATCTTGCCCTGGTAGAAGGCGACGTCCTTGGCGGAGGCGGTCGGCAGCTTCTCGGTTGCCACGGCCGCGCCCTTGAGCAGCAGGTAGCCGACGACGACATCGCCGGAGGCCATCAGCAGGCGGGTCGTGTTGAGGCCGACCTTGTAGATGTTCTTGACGTCCTCGCCGGTCGCGGTGAGGTCGGTGATCATCGTGCCGACGATCGCCTCCAGGTCCACGGCGGCCTTGGCGAGCGAGTCCAGCGCGGGGGCCAGCTCCTCGTTGCCCTGGGCGCCCGCGAGGAACTTCTTGATCTCCTCGGAGAGCGTGTTGAGCGAGGCGCCCTGGTCGCGGACGATCTTCCGGAAGAAGAAGTCCTGGCCCTGGATCGCCGTGGTGCCCTCGTAGAGGGTGTCGATCTTGGCGTCCCGGATGTACTGCTCGACCGGGTACTCCTGGAGGTAGCCGGAGCCGCCGAAGGTCTGGAGCGACTGCGCGAGCTGCTCGTAGGACTTCTCGGAGCCGTAGCCCTTCACGATCGGCAGCAGCAGGTCGTTGAGGCCGTTCAGCGCCTTGGCGTCCTCGCCCGCGGCCTCCTGCTCCTGGATCGCGTCCTGGACGGAGGCGGTGTAGAGCACCAGCGAGCGCATGCCCTCGGCGTACGCCTTCTGCGTCATGAGCGAGCGGCGCACGTCGGGGTGGTGCGTGATGGTGACCTTGGGCGCGGTCTTGTCCATGAAGTTCGCCAGGTCCGGACCCTGGACGCGCTCCTTGGCGTACTCCAGGGCGTTCAGGTAGCCGGCGGAGAGGGCGGCGATGGCCTTCGTGCCGACCATCATGCGGGCGAACTCGATGATGCGGAACATCTGGCGGATGCCGTCGTGCTTGTCACCGATCAGCCAGCCCTTGGCGGGGTGCTGGTCGCCGAACGTCATCTCGCAGGTGTTGGACGCCTTGAGGCCCATCTTGTGCTCGACGTTCGTCGCGTACACGCCGTTGCGCTCGCCCAGCTCGCCGGTCGTCCAGTCGAAGTGGAACTTCGGGACCATGAAGAGCGAGAGGCCCTTGGTGCCCGGTCCCGCGCCCTCGGGGCGGGCCAGCACGTAGTGGATGATGTTCTCGGACATGTCGTGCTCGCCCGAGGTGATGAAGCGCTTCACACCCTCGATGTGCCAGGAGCCGTCCTCCTGCTTCACGGCCTTCGTCCGGCCGGCGCCGACGTCCGAGCCGGCGTCCGGCTCGGTCAGCACCATCGTCGAGCCCCACTGCTTCTCGACGGCGATCTCCGCGATCTTCTTCTGCTGCTCGTTGCCCTCGTCGAAGAGGATGCCGGCGAAGGCCGGGCCGGAGGAGTACATCCACACGGCCGGGTTCGCGCCGAGCAGCAGCTCCGCGTAGCCCCAGATCAGGGAGCGGGGGGAGGTCGTGCCGCCGATCTCCTCGGGGAGGCCCAGGCGCCAGTACTCGGAGTCCATGTAGGCCTGGTACGACTTCTTGAAGCTCGCCGGGACCGGGGCGGTCTTGGTCTCCGGGTCGAAGACCGGCGGGTTGCGGTCGGCGTCGGCGTAGGAGTCGGCGAGCTCGTTCTCCGCGAGGCGGACGACCTCGTCCAGGATGCTCTTCGCGGTGTCGACGTCCATCTCACCGAACGGACCGGTGCCGTACACCTTGTCGCGCCCGAGCACCTCGAAGAGGTTGAACTCGATATCGCGGAGATTCGACTTGTAGTGCCCCATGGGAAGGCTCCGTAATCAATAGCAGTGGCGCGCAGCGCCCCGGGGAGAGATGCGGGTCGGGCGACAGGCAGGCGCAGGTCTATCAGCTGACCTCTCCGATGATGCTACCCGTCAGTAATAAGGCGCAACCCCTCAAGCCGTAGATGTGTCCGATTACTCTTTGCAGCATGTACGGCTACGACCAGAACCCTGGTGCTCAGCAGCAGATGGGTCAGATGGGCCAGATGGGTCAGATGGGCGGCGGCTACGGGGAGCAGCCGCTGTATCCCGAACCGTCGCCGCCCTCCCTGGCCGACGCGGTCCGGGCCTTCACCACCGGCTCCCTCTCCGCCGAGGACTTCCAGCAGATCTTCGCGACGTCGAAGGTCTACTGCCCGCGCGGCGACAACCCCGGCTTCCTGGCGCTGCACAACACGCAGCAGCCGGTGATCCCGATGTTCACCACGCTCAAGGAGCTGCGGCGGTACGCGGGCAAGGAGTCCAAATACTTCGTGATCACCGGGGCCGAGGTGATCGACCTGCTGCCGACGGGGTACGGCTTCGTCCTGGACATGGAGGGCGACCACCGGATGGTGTTCGACGCCAAGGCGGTCGAGCAGATGGTCGACTTCGCGATGCGCCGGATGTACGGGTAGGGGTTCGGTGTCCGCGCGTCGCTGACCTGCGGTTCCTTCTGTCGGGCGAGGGCCCGCGCCGAGAC
>NZ_JBHXJG010000099.1:23901-25009 GCF_042723425.1 Streptomyces sp. NPDC058375
CGCCGAGACGGCGCGGGCCCTCGGCCTGTCGCGGCCGCCCTTCGGGAATGCGCGACGCCTTGCAGGATGTTCATCATTCAACTAAATTGATTCCAGAACACTCGCCCGGAGGTGGCTTCCATGCCCGCAGTGACTGTCGACAACCCGCTGACCCTGCCCAAGGTGGCCGCTTCGGGTGACGCCGCGGCCCGTCCCGTGCTCGCCGTCACGACCGCGCCCAGCGGCTTCGAGGGCGAGGGCTTCCCCGTCCGCCGTGCGTTCGCGGGGATCAACTACCAGCACCTCGACCCGTTCATCATGATGGACCAGATGGGTGAGGTGGAGTATGCGGCTGGAGAGCCGAAAGGGACCCCCTGGCATCCGCACCGCGGCTTCGAGACGGTGACGTACCTGATCGACGGGACCTTCATCCACCAGGACTCCAACGGTGGCGGCGGCACCATCGAGAACGGCGACACCCAGTGGATGACCGCAGGCTCGGGCCTGCTGCACATCGAGGCCCCGCCGGAGTCGCTCGTCCTGTCCGGCGGCCTCTTCCACGGCCTCCAGCTCTGGGTGAACCTGCCCAAGGCCGACAAGATGATGGACCCGCGCTACCAGGACATCCGCGGCGGTGAGGTCCAGCTCCTCGCCTCCCCCGACGGCGGCGCGCTGCTCCGGGTCATCGCCGGTGAACTCGACGGCCACCAGGGCCCCGGCATCACCCACACCCCGATCACGATGATCCACGCCACCGTCCGGCCCGGCGCCGAGGTGACCCTGCCGTGGCGCGAGGACTTCAACGGCCTCGCGTACGTCCTGGCCGGGCGCGGCACAGTCGGCGCGGAGCGCCGTCCGATCGCGATGGGCCAGACCGCGGTGTTCGGGGCCGGCGGTTCGCTGACCGTCCGCGCGGACGAGCGGCAGGACGGCAACACCCCGGACCTGGAGGTCGTGCTCCTCGGCGGCCGCCCGATCCGGGAGCCGATGGCCCACTACGGACCGTTCGTGATGAACAGTCAGGCCGAACTGAAGCAGGCCTTCGAGGACTTCCAGGCCGGCCGCCTGGGCACGGTCCCCGCGGTCCACGGCATGTGACGCATCGTCACCCGTACGGGGTGCGTCGGCG